>JBFYTD010000313.1:0-3958 GCA_041300885.1 Anaerolineae bacterium
GCCAAGACCGGCCTGGGCGATGTCAACGTCGAAGGCGTGCCGGGCCTGCGCGAGATCCTCACCGGCAAGGGCGACGTGCGTGCGGTAGGCGGCAGCAGCGCACTGACCATCAAGACCGGCAAGGGCGACGTGGCGGTGCGCACCTGGCGCGGCGACCTGCACGTGACCACCGGCAAGGGTGACGTGGCGGTCAGCGACCTCGCTGGCGGCTTGCAGATGATCACCGGCGCGGGCGATACGACGGTCGAGCGCTGGCAGGCTAACGGCGGTGCCGACCACGAGATCAAGACCGGTTCGGGTGACGTGACGCTGCGCCAAGGGCAAGCCCAAAGCCTCGAAGTGACCACGGGCCGCGGCGACTGCACACTGCAGCAGGTGGCCCTGCGCTCCTTGCAAGGCAAGACCGGCTACGGCGATTTCGCCATCGAGGGCGATCCGCTGGGCGGGCAGTGGGAGGTGCGCACCGGCAAGGGCGATCTGGCGCTGGCCCTGGCGGCGACGGCCGCCGCGCGCGTCGAGGCAGCCACGCGCCACGGCAGCGTCCGCAGCGAGCTGCCCCAGGTCAAGGTGGCGCGGCCCGGGCCGGTCAGCCAGCACGGCCTGCGCACCATCGTGGTAATCGGCGACGAGCCGCGCGCCGAAATCCGGCTGGAGACCAACAAGGGCGACATCAGCGTGCGCGCGGCTGGCGTGCCCTCCACCGCGCTGGCGGTGGCGCTGGAGCGGCAGCCGGCAGCCATGGGGGCTGAGACGCTGTACGCAGTGCGCGTCGAACAGCCGGTGCAGCCCATGCTGGTCGCCGAAATTGGAAGCGACAAGCGCTCGGCGCTGACAATTCTGGAGAGCCTGGCCCGCGGCGAGATCAATGTGGACGAGGCGGAGACGTTGCTGCGGTCACTGGAGGATGCGTGACGGTCAAGGCCGCCCAGCGCCAGGTGTAGTCCTCGAAAATAGCGGTGCAAACCTGCAGCTGAAGAGTGCCCTGCGACCAAAAAGACTGGCGGCAAGCGCCGCCAGTCTTTTTTGCTGCACATCGCATACGATGGTGTCGGGTTCAGGTCGAGGATGGGCAACCGCCAGGGCTGATGCGATCAGCAGGCTGATGCTACTCCCCACAGGTGAAGCGCTCGATGGCTTCCAGAAGCAGCACCTCTGGCAGCGATTGGGTCTCGTTGAAGACCGACGCGCGGAAGCCGCGGCCGCCGCAGTACCAGGCGGCGGCAGACCCATAGGGCAACTCTTCGTCAGCCTCGTCGTAGCTGGCGACTACGGCAACGTCGAAGGCGCTGACCTGCTCCAAGCGCACCTCGCCCTGCGCTTCGCCCAGCGAGTTGGCCGCGTCCAGCGCCTGTTCTTCGATCTGCCAAGCGGACCGGCCGGACCGCTCCCAGTCCACGGCCATCCATGAACCGGTGGTGTTGACGCCGATCAGGACGCCAAAGTCATAGTCATTCCAAGTTTCGGGGGCATCCAGGTCGGTCAGATAGGCGCCGGCAGGATGGCCGATGCAGAAATCGTACGCGCAGAACAGATCGGTCAGGTCAGGCATGGCCGCTTCAGGCTCCGGGTACGGGGTGTAGGTGGGGAATGGGGTTGGCTCTGGATAGGGTGTGTACGTGGGATACGGTGTTGGCTCTGGATTCGGCGTGTAGGTGGGATTGGGCGTCGGTTCAGGGTACGGGGTGTAGGTGGGGTACGGCGTTGGCTCGGGCGCTGCGCTGCAAGCCGCAAGCACCAGCAGTGCCACAGCCAACAGCAGGACGATGGTCGATCTGCGCATAGGGTCTCCTCACTCCTCGCTTCGATGGGATTGCCTGCCGGCTGTCAGGTGCGCCGATAGGCGGCATACAGGGCGGCTCCTGCCCCAGCCAGCAGGATACCGCTGGTGATCTGCAAGCCGCAGCAGGCCATGCCGGCGCCCACCCCGGCGACGAAGTCCATCACTGCTACTGGGTCCAGCCCGCGCGCGGTCAATGACTCGACCTGCTGCGGCGACAGGATGAGCACGGCCTGCTCAGCGCCGCCGGCGATGGCCAGGCGCAGCGGGGCCAGGAACATGGCCGCCAGCCCGCCAACGATACCGGCAATCGCGCCGGCCACTGCCCCGCCGGCCGTCGCCTCACCCACGCCCGGCCGCACGTCGGCCAGACGCACGGCCACCAGGCCGGTCAGGAAAAAGGCCAGAGGGAAGAGGGGCATGGCCAAACACAACCCTACGTAAGGCAACAGCGTTATGATTCCTAGCACTACGGCCAGCACTGCGCCGAAAACGCCGGCCTGAAGGGTGGCTCGTCGCATCGAGGACCTTTCGTGAAACGTGAAGCGTGAAGCGTGAAGAGTGAAACCTGATGAGTGAAGCGTGAAGCGTGGCCATTATTCCGGTCACGTTTCACGTTTCACGTATCATTCAGCACGCATCACTTATACCACGGTTGTCAGCTTCCGTCAACGCTCCGATCTTTGCTCATTTCCGGCGAATTGCCACGCTCTGACAAGACGTGTTATAATGCGGCGTCGTTGGGCCAGCCTGCTGGCCCGCGATCTTCGAGTAACCTTCTATGCCCACAGAAACCACAGCGCAGCGCTCAGCCCCAGTCGATAAGCTCCAGGTGAACATGGTGCAGGTGGTGCGTACCGTGCCTCTGTTTGCCTCCTTGCACGAAGATGCCTGGGACGAGGTCGCGGGCATGCTCAGCGGCCTATGTTACGCGCGTGACGCCTACCTCTTCTTCGAGGGCGACCTGCCTGAGCACCTCTACGTGATCTGGATGGGACGCATCAAGCTGGTGCGCCACTCGGTCGATGGCCGCGATGTGGTGCTGGACGTGCTGGGTCCGGGCCGATTGGTGGGCGAGGTGGCAGTTTTCGAAGGCGCGCCCTACAGCCAGACCGCCCAGGCCATGGAGGAGGTGGCTGTGATTGCCATCGCCCGCCATGACTATCTGGAGTTGTTGCAACGTTACCCGACACTGGCGCTGGCGGTGATCAACGAGCTGGGCCGCCGGCTGCGCGTGGTCAACGATCTGGTGCAGAGCCTGGCGGTGGACCGGGTCGAACGGCGCATCGCCCGTGCCTTACTGCGCCTGGCGCTCTACAACGGCACCCCGACACGCGATGGCACGATGATCCAGATGCGGTTGACCCGCCAGGACCTGGCCGACATGACCGGCACCACGGTCGAGACCGCCATCCGGGTCATGAGCCGCTTTCGCAAGCACGGCTGGATCACCACGCAGCGCGGCCGGGTGGTGATCAAACAGCCTGAAGAGTTGAACCAGGTGGCCAACCAGAACTGACCCCTGGACCCTCTCCCGCGGGAGAGGGGTGGAGTTCCTTGTGATCGCTTCCACGCTGCTGGCTGAACGGACGGAGCTGGGCAACGGCCTGTTGCTGCGGGTGCAGGGGAGCCGTGAATTGCTGGCCTGCCGGCCCGGCCAGTTCGTGATGCTGCGCTGCGGTCCGGCCTGGACCCCCTACCTGCGCCGTGCGCTCTTCCCTGTCGAGATGCGCAACGACAGCCTGGCCTTGTGGATCAACTCGCTGGCCGACGAGGGGCTGGCCTGGCTCAGCCGGCGCAAGATCGGCGACTCCCTGGATTTGATCGGGCCATTGGGCAAAGGCTTCTCGATTCAGCCCCAACAACGCCGCCTGCTGCTGGTGGCCGAAGCTGCTCACGTCGCCCCACTGCTGGCGCTGATGCAGGCGCAGCTTGCCCGTCAGGGCAGCGTTGTGCTGCTGCTGCAAGGCCTGACGGCCAGCGACCTGCTGCCTCCCGGCGCCCTGCCCCCTTCTGTCGAATACTACACGGCCACTGCCGATGGCTCAGCCGGCGATGCCGACGCGCTGGACACACTACTGGCCCGCGCTATGCCCTGGGCCGACGCGCTGGCCGCGGCTGGCTCCGCCTCTTTTCTGCGCCGCTTGCAGCGCCGTTTGGGTGAGACCCGGTCGGAGCCCT
>JBFYTD010000314.1:0-3952 GCA_041300885.1 Anaerolineae bacterium
TAGAGAATTCTGATAAAATACGAGTCGCCTATATCCGCCCCGCCAACACGCGCGAAAACCGCGCAGCTTTCGTACAATGTTGGTGACAGGCTAAGCAGCCTGTCCTCCCCAGGCGCGGGAGCCATCTCTGACAGTCTGTACAGAAGGAAGGGTACCCATGAAGAAGTTCCTCTTGTCCCTGCTGGTCGTCGCCCTGCTGGCGATGACGGTCGCCGGCGTGGTCAGCGCGCAGGGCGATCCCGTCGACGTCTGGCCGTTCGAGGACGGCGCGACCTTCAACGTCGCTGAAGGCGACAGCATCCACATCTGGTGGGGCTGGCTGGCCACCACGCGCGGGCTGGTGCGCACCTACCTCAACGCCTGGACCGCCAGCTACCAGCTCGTCGACGCTAGCGGCGACGTGGTGTGGGCGCTCAGCCCGGCCGAGGCCCACGCGCGCTGGTCGCCCATCATGCGGCTCACACCGGCCGACGTGGGCCTGGTCTGCGCCAGCCCATTCCACTACGTCAGCGACTGGGAGGGCGGCGTGTTCCAGTTGCCCGCCGGGACCTACGAGCTGGTCACTGTATGGTCGCAGTCGCGGCCGGTCAACGACGGCTGGCACACCTGCGCCGACGCCGTCACTGGCGAGCCGATGGCCGCCCCACCCAGCCTGTGGCGGCCGGAGTCGGGCACGTGGACGGTGACCATCGAAGTCGAGTAGGTACGTTGCGCGGGGAAGGTTGCCAACTTTTCCGAAAAGTTGGCAACCTTACAACGCACCCAGACGGCCAGTGCAACGATCCGTGTCTTGAATTACCATTCCACACGGTAATTCGAAAGATTACCGGTTCGCGCGGTAATCTCTATTTGCACGCAGCTACATCCAGGTGTCCACTGCCGGTTACCGTTCAGACTGGTAATCCTGGACATGGCCGTCCTCCGTGGTAATCCTCGCCGGCTAGAGTTTTCCCGCGCTTTCTAACGCTGCCTGGATGGTTGCCAGGGGCAGGAGCAAAGACAGGGGAGTATCCAGCAGCCGCAACGCGCCATAGCTGGCGTACCAGTTGGCCACGGACTCGTTCTTGGCATCGATCAGCAATGCCACCCCACCAACCTCCTGCGCCGCATCGCCGCAATCGAACGCCTCCCGCTTGGGCCGCTTGGCAACCGGCTCCTCATGCCAGCGAGGGATGGTCACACCTGCGCCTGCGCCGCGGCCAGCAGTCTCGCGTTGGGCGCCTGCGGGTCTTCCAGCGCGCTCAAGACCCGCAGGCTATCGCGCTCAGAGAGCGCAACCTGTTCAGCCTCCGCAAGCACAGCCTTGGCGGCCTCTACGGCGTTCTGCAGGACGAAGGCTGTGAGATCGGTGTGGGTGTAAGCGACAGCGCGCATCAACAACGCTTTGTCTTCCGGGCGGATGCGCAGAGATATGCGGCTATTACCTTGGACGGCTACGCGCGGCATCGAAAACCTCCTGGCTGCTGTACGTTTTCAAACGGTACATCATCTTTGGCTGTGTGTCAAAACGAACTGCACCACAGGTGTTCAGTCGCGGCCGGTCAACGACGGCTGGCACACCTGCGTCGATACGGCCACTGGCGAGCCGCTGGCCTACCCGCCCAGCCTCTACCGGCCGGAGTCGGGGACCTGGACGGTGACGATCATCGTCGAGTAGGCGCGTTGCGCGGGGAAGGTTGCCAACTTTTCCGAAAAGTTGGCAACCTTGCGCGTCAAACGCCCGGATATGATCCAGATCATAGCGGCGGGGAGGATTTTGCGCTATACTGCCTCCAGGCGGTCTATCGCCACCGCCCACGGAACGGCAAGCCCGGTCAAATCGAGGAGGTTGGGCCATGAGACGAAGTACCATCATCCTGGCGGCTCTGTTCGCCCTTTTGAGCGTGGGGCTGGCCGCGGCCGCGCCCACCGTCCCCACCGACATCGAACAGCCGGGCACACAGCCTGGCGAGGTCAGCAACCTGGAGTCGCCCGACCGCTGCGACAATTGCCACGGCGACTACGACGTGGCCGTGGAGCCGGCCTTCAACTGGCGCGGCAGCATGATGGCCAACGCCGGCCGCGACCCCATCTTCTGGGCCACCCTGGCCATCGCCGAGCAGGACTTCGACGGGTCAGGCGATCTGTGCATCCGCTGCCACAGCACCGGCGGCTGGTATGCCGGCCGCTCGACCCCCACCGACGGCTCGGGGCTGGCCGCCGGGGACGCGGACGGGGTGGACTGCGACACATGCCACAAGATGACCAACCCCGACAACTCGGAGCACCTGGGGGTGATGGTCGCACCCTACATCGCCAACGACGAGCAGACCCCCGCCGCCGGCTACTACGGCAGCGGCATGCTCTCCCTCTCGGACGGCAGCGCCAAGCTGGGACCCTACGCCGAGACGGTGGCCCGCCACCAGTACGCCCAGTCCCTCTTCCACCGCGACGGGGACTTCTGCGGCACCTGCCACGACGTGTCCAACCCGGCCGTGGGCGACCTGGCCCACAACAACGGCGCGCCGATCCCGCTGCAGGCTGGCACGTTCAGCGGCGTGCCCGGCTCGCCGGTGGACGGCAAGGCGGCGTTCAACAACTTCCCCTTCCAGTACGGCGTGGTGGAGCGCACCTTCAGCGAATACCGGGCCAGCCTCCTGTCCCAGATCCGGGTGGCCAACTACGCCAGCCTGCCGGTCGACCTGCAGGCGGGGGCCATCGAGGCTGCCTACCTGAGCACCCTGGTCGACGGCGGCAACTACGCCGACGGCACGCCGCGCTATTTCACCTGCCAGACCTGCCACGTGCCGGCGGTGACGGGCAAGGGCGCCAGCATGAACAATACCCCGATCCGCACCGACCTGCCGCTGCATGACATGACCGGCGGCAACTACTGGGGGCCCGACGCGATTCTCTACCAGAACGCGCAGAACACCCTGCGCCTGGGCGGCGGGCTGAACGCCACGCAGATCAGCGCGCTCAACGCAGGCAAGCTGCGCGCGCAGCAGCAGCTCGACCTGGCCGCGTCGCTGGCTGTGGACGGCGACACGCTCAAGGTCACCAACCTGACCGGCCACAAGCTGATCACCGGCTTTCCCGAGGGGCGGCGCATGTGGCTGCACGTCACCTGGTTCGACGCAGCCAACAACGTGCTGCGCGAGGACGGCAAGTACGACGTGGTGGCCTCGGTCAACGGCACGCCGGTCAAGTCCATCGTCGACCTGGACGGCCCCACCACCCGGGTCTACGAGGCGCACTACGGCATGACGCAGGAGTGGGCCAACCAGCTCCTGGCCCTGGGCTACGACCCCAACCTGCCGCTGAGCTACGACCGGGTCAGCGGCGCGGTGGACTACACCCTGGGCCAGCTCGCGGCGCAGGCGCCGGGCAGCTACGCTGAGACCTTCCACTTCGTGCTCAACAACACCGTGGCCAAGGACAAACGCATCCCGCCCTATGGTTTCAGCTACGACGAGGCGCAGGCGCGCAACACGCTGCCCGTGCCGGCCACGCAGTACGGCAATCCGGGGCCGGGCGGCGTCTACCGCTACTGGGACGAGGTGGCGCTGAACCCGCCGGCCGGGGCCGCGCGCGCCGAGATTCGGCTGCTCTACCAGCCCACCAGTTGGGAGTACGTGCAGTTCCTCTACCTGGCCAACACCGGGCAGAACGTCTTTCTGGCCCAGGAAGGCGTCAACCTGCTCAATGCCTGGCTCAACACCGGCATGGCCGAGCCGCACGTCATGGCCACGGCGACGTGGAGCAGTGGCGCGGTCAACACGCCCACAGCCACACCAACCTGGACGCCGACGGCCACGCCCAACTGGACGCCGACGGCCACGCCTACCTGGACGCCGACGGCCACGCCCACCTGGACGCCGACGGCCACACCCACCTGGACGCCGACGGCCACGGCGACGCCGACAGCCACACCCAGCGAGACCCCCTCTGGCAGTTGTTATTACGCCGATGT
>JBFYTD010000315.1:0-3947 GCA_041300885.1 Anaerolineae bacterium
CGCGACGATGACGCTCATGGCGTAGTCCAGATACGCCACCTGCATCTCGCGTTGAATATCGACTTGATTGACCTTACCGATTTCCACCAGTTACACCTCAAGCGAGCGAAGAAAAGCTGCGCTGTCTTCAGGCAGCGCAGTATTGATGTACATTCCGCTGCCCAGCTCGAAGCCAGCCGTCTGGCTGACCCGCGGGATCAGCGACACGTACCAGTGCAGATAATCCGCGTACCAGGCCTTGACCGGCGCGGTGCGGATGACGATGTTGTAGTCGGGATCGTTCAGCCCGTAGTACATGCGGCGCAGCACGTCGCCAGTGATGGCTGCCAGCCGGTGCAAGGAGATCGGTGACACCATCAGGAAGCTGGGGTGATGCTCGCGCGGCATGATCCAGACGTGGAAAGGGGACAGCGCGGCGTAGGGCAGAAAAGCCACATAGTCTTCGTTCTCCACGATCACCCGCCGCTGGTCGCGCAGTTCGTCCTCCAGCATGGCGCAGTAGACGCAGCAGCCGGTGTCGTCGAAATAGCGCCGCGCCTCCTCGTCCCGGGCCCGCACGTCGTAGGGCACCATGGGCAGGGCGATGATCTGGCTGTGCGGATGCAACAGCGAGGTGCCGGCGCGCACGCCGTGGTTCTTGAAGTAGATCACATGCTCGATGCGATCGTCCAGCGACATCACCACGCCGCGCATCTGGAAGGCGATCAGCACCTGGCTCAGCTCGTCGGCACTGATCAGGGCCGGCGTAGTGTTGTGCTGCGGCGCTTCGATCACCACCTCGTGGTAGCCGACACCGGAGATGGAGCGATGGACGCCGTCGAACTCGCGCTGGCGGTCGCCCTCCTGGTACAGCGCCGGGAACTTGTTCCTGACCACGCGCACCTGCCACTGTTCGCTGCCCTGGGGCAGGCGCAGCGTCTCCATCTCCGGCCCTTCCTCGTTGCCAACGCAGAAAGGGCAGTGGGGATCGTAGGCTGGCAAGGCCTCGTTCACCGGCCGCTGCGACCAATCGATGAACTCCTCCGGACGCCGGGCACGCTCGGTGGCGATGATGACCCATTGTTTGGTTGCCATGTTCTGGCGCAGTTCAGACATACGTCGTCTCTTGAGACCTACCTTGGTATAGCAGAAACCGGGTTTTTTCCCGTGTGATGTTCGCTGTGCGAGCCAAAAACCCGGTTTCTTAGACCATCAGCCCGGCCAGCGCCGCGGCCGACGAGTAGACGATCAACATCTGGGCGACGGTGTAGGTCGTCCAGATCACGTCGCCGATGGAACGGAAGTGAGTGCGCCGCATCAGCTCACTGCCCAAAACCAAGTCGGACACCATGAAAAGCAGGCCGCCTGCAGCCAGCGGAACGAACGCCGCGTCTTGCAGCGCCAGCGCCATGGCCGCGCCCGCCATCGCCGCCAGCAGCAGCGAGTAGCCCAGCGTGCCGTAGTTCAGCACTGGCCCGCGGCCCGGTTCCCGGATCAGCAGCAGCCAGAGCAGCGCGGCCGTGGCCAGGATGATGACCAGGCTCCAAAGCCACACCTGGCGAGAGTCCAATCCCAGCACGCCGGCCGCCTGCCAGAAGGCTACAATGTAGAAGATGTGGCCGGCGCCGAAGGACAGGATACCGAAGATCACGGCGCGCGGCTTGGGCACAAGGAGGCCGGCCATGAAGAGGTCGCCCAGCAGGCCAAAGGCCATGCCCACGGCGATCCATAGGCCAAAGCGGGCCAGCGCTGTGCCGGCCGTGCCGGCCTGCCACCAGACCAGGGCCGCGGCCAGCAGCGTCACCGACAACGCCATGCGCACCGGCCGCGGCAGGCGGTTGCGCCGCTCGGCGTCCGGCTTGCCCAGCAACAGCCCGCCGGCCAGCAGCCCAGCCCACAGGGCGAGCAGCGCATAAAGCAGCCAGCGGGCCGCGCCTTCAACGGGAAAGTCCAACATCGCCCTATTCGCCATGCACCTCGAACAGGTGGTAACCGTAGCCAGGCAGGTCAATGTAGAGGCCAGTGCTGACCATTTCGTCGCCGCGACGCATGTAGGAGACGTCGTTGAGCACGTCGTACAGCCGCCAGGTCTTGCCAGCCAGCGCCATGATGTCCACGGGCACCAGCGCCTGTGACCGGTCGGGCGAGAGATTAACCAGCACCAGCCGATGTTCGCCGTTCAACGACCACCGATGGGCTACAATGTTGCGGTAGGTGGGGTTGCCAGCCCACTCCTCGCTCGGCTTGAGCGGCTGCCACTCGCCGTCGTGGAAGATGGGGTGGCGCAGCGCCGGGAGGAGACGCCGGTAGAAGAGATCGACCTGGGGCACCGTGCCCTCAACCGGCCGGCGTCCCAACTGCACCGGTAGTTTGACGCGCCAGCCGTCGAGCTGGCCCTCGTGAAACAGCCGCAGGCCGGGCAGGGTATAGGTCAGGGCCGCCGCGGCCAGGCTATGTTGCACGCCAAAGGCCGCAGCCGCACGCTGCTCGTCGTGGTTCTCGGTGAAGCGGGCCAGATGGCGCTGGTAGTCCACAGCAGCCGTCAGGTGCAGGCGCGCATCCATGGCGTCATGCTCCAGCAACCGGTCATAGAGTCGCTTGTCGTAGGTGTAATCGAAACCCTGCTGTTGCAGCTCCCACTCCAGGTCCCAGTAGACCTCGGCCAACAGCAGGAAGCCAGGATGACGCGCGCGCAGGTCAGTGGCCACGGCCGGCCAGAACTCGGCCAGCGGCGGCTCGAAGGCGCCGCTCCAGGTGCGCAGGAAGATGTCGCGCGTGACCAGCATAGCCATGTCGCAGCGCGCGCCGTCACAGCGCTCGGCGATGGAGAGCAGGATATCCGCCATGGCGCGCCGGGTGGCCGCCTTGCGATAGTCGATCTGCACCGTATCGGTCCAGCCGTCCAGATAGGGATCGCGGCCGTGGGCGAAGACCCGCCACTGGCCATCGACCGTCACGTCGAAATAGTTGACCGGCTGACGCGCCAGGCTGTCTGGCCCGCCCTGCACCAGCCGCTCCGGATGCTGGCTGATCCACGGGTGGTCGCAGGCGAAGTGGTTGGGCACGAAGTCCAGCAGGAGGCGCATACCTAGATCAGCCAGGCGCTGGCGCAGCGCGGCCAGCTCAGCGTCGCCGCCCAGGGTGGAGTCGACGCAGTAGTCCGGAATGCTGTAGGGCGAGCCAACCACGTCTGCGTCGCTGTAGTCGGGCAGAACCTTGCGGTAGTCGCCTTGCAGGTCGGGATGCTTGCGAGCCACGCGACGGCCGTCCACGCTGCGCTGCCAGACGCCCATCAGCCAGACGCCGTCGAAGCCGTAAGCCGCGATGCGCTCCAGCTCAGCCTGCGGCACGCTGCCCAGGGTGATGAACTGCCCGGCCTGCCGGCTGAGCTGCTCCAGCCAGGCCCAGGCGTTGATTTCGTAAAGGGTGGGGTTCTTTGGCCAAGTGGTCATGCTGTGTTTGTGTAACCTCGAATGCAAAAGTCATGCTGAGGGCCGCCGAAGCACACTTGCACCGCACTGCAAGTGCAGGTGTCCCTCCGTGTGGCAACGCCGAGACCCTTCGCCGAGCCTCAGGGGGACAGGGGTTTAGGCCGCCTCGCGTGCGATCTCGTATAACAACTCGTCCTCCTCCAGCACGTCCTTCTTCCAGGCCGGCAGGTCGGACTCCTCATGCAGGCTGCGGCGCAGCTCGACGATCTGGTCGCGCAGGATGGCGGCCTCCTCGAAACGCAAGTCCTCGGCCGACTTGTGCATCTCCTTCTCCAGATCGCGGATGATGCGCAAGCGCTCGGCCCGCGGCAGCGCGCTCAGCGGCGGCGCGGGCCGCCCCCCATCGTCGCCTCCCACGTTGTAGGCCACCTTGTCCTCGGCGACCGACAACTGCAGGCGCTGGGTCAGGTCGCGCACGCTCTTGACGATGCTCTGCGGCACGATGCCGTGCTCCTCGTTGTGGCGGCTCTGCTTCTC
>JBFYTD010000316.1:0-3933 GCA_041300885.1 Anaerolineae bacterium
TCATGGCGGCGGCCTTGTATCGAATGACCTGCTGCTCCAGTTCGGTAACCTTTTGCTTGAGCTCTTCATCTGACCTGTACTTCTTTATTGCCACCTCGCCCTGGCGGGAGTTCAGGTAGTTGCAGATCAGTGATGAGATATTATTTATCAGATCCCTCTCCTCCTTCATAAAGGGACCTTCATGCATATCGGGAAAGTCTTTTGTATAATATACCTCTATCTCTCCGATCTTATCGTCGATGGTGCCAGCGCCTGGCATATTTTTTGGCACATCAAGTTTCCGCTGATCCTGCCGACCGTTGGCATCATCTTCATCCTGACTTTTGTGGGGAATTTCAACGCCTTCGACCTGGTCTACACGACCCAGGGCGCCACCGGCGCACCCAATTACTCTACTGACCTGATGGGCACCTTGTTTTATCGCACGTTTTTCGGCCAGCAGCTTCAGTTGGGCAATCCTACCATGGGCGCAACTGTGGCCACGATGATGTTCTTTGTCATCCTAATCGGAGTGTTGATTTACACCTTCGTCTTCCAGCGCCGTGTCGAGAGCTACGAGCTGTAATCTGCGGGAAGGATGCTTTCTCTATGAGCCAAAAGCTGCGCAACCGCATCGGTCGCTTACCCACCTACCTCATCCTGTTGGGTGCCATGGTAGTCGCGTTGTTCCCGATCGTGCTGATCTTCTTCAATTCGTTCAAGGAGCGCAAGGCGATCTTCAATTCCCCCTTGATGCCGCCGCTGCCTGACACGTTTAGCCTGATCGGATACGAGAAGGTGCTGTTGCGCTCCAATTTCGACTTGTACTTCCTCAACAGCCTCATCGTCACACTGGCGGCGATGGCCCTGATCCTGTTTACCGGGTCCATGGCGGCCTATGCTCTGTCGGAGTACAGGTTTCGCGGCGATACCTTCGTGGGACTGTATCTTGCTCTCGGTATCATGATCCCAATCAAGCTGGGCACGGTTAGCATTCTGCGCCTGATGGTGACTCTGCAATTGGTCAACACCCTGGCAGCTCTCGTTTTGGTGTATACGGCCATGGGCCTGCCGCTGACCATTTTCATCCTTACGCAGTTTATGCGCCAGGTGCCCAGGGAGATGAAGGAAGCCGCCCGCATCGACGGCGCCAGCGAGTACCGGATCTATCGCCTGATCCTGCCGTTGGTGCGCCCTGCCATCGCCTCGGTCGCCGTTTTCACTATGATTCCCATCTGGAACGACCTGTGGTTCCCGTTGATTCTGGCCCCCGGCGAGAAAACCAAGACCGTCACGCTGGGCGCGCAGCAGTTTCTGGGCCAGTTCGTCACCGACTGGAACGCGGTCCTGTCGTCGTTGGCCCTGGCCATGTTGCCGATTCTGATCCTCTACGTCCTGTTCTCTAAGCAACTCATCCGCGGCCTAACGGCCGGTTCTGGCAAGTAGCTGATCCGACACGACAAGTGACTTTTCATCCGATGCCTGGAAGGAGCCTCCCCATGCGAGTTGGCATTGTTGGCGTTGGCGCGATGGGCAGTACCCATGCGGCCGCCTGGAGTCAGACCGATGCTCACCTGGTCGGTATTGTCGATACCATGCAGGAGCAAGCCAGCGCGCTGGCCGCTCAGTATGGCGCCCGCAGCTATGCCAGCCTGGAGGCGCTGCTGCATGAGGTCGATATCGTCGATGTCTGCACCCCCACCTATCTGCATCACGCCATGGTGCTGCAAGCTGCCGCCGCTGGCAGGCACGTGATCTGCGAGAAGCCGCTGGGCCGCTCCCTGGCCCAGGGACAGGAGATGATCCAGGCGGGTCAGCATGCAGGAGTTTCCCTGCTGGTGGGACAGGTGGTGCGCTTCTTTCCTGAGTATGCGGCGGCTCAGCGGGAAGTTGCTGCAGGTCGCTTAGGCGACGTGGCTGTGGTGCGC
Organism: Anaerolineae bacterium; assembly: GCA_041300885.1. Taxonomy (GTDB): domain Bacteria; phylum Chloroflexota; class Anaerolineae; order JAAEKA01; family JAAEKA01; genus JAAEKA01. Next base: position 1,908 of record JBFYTD010000316.1, read on the forward strand.
CTGAAGCGCAACGTGTTTCGACCACGCAAGGCCCAGGACAACTGGTTTCTCGACCATGAGAAATCGGGCGGCATGGTGCTCGACCTGATGATCCACGATTTCGACTACGCGCGTTGGATTGCCGGCGAGGTGGTCTCGGTCTTCGCCAGGCAACTGGGCGATGCCGCCCAGTCTGTCGGTGATCACTGCCTGGCCATTCTGACCCATGCCAACGGCGCCATCAGCCACGTGGAAGGCTCGTGGGCCTATCCGCCGCCGACTTTTCGCACCCGCTTTGAGATTGCCGGCTCTGCCGGGCTGCTGATCCACGACTCTGCTGCAACCGCGCCGCTGGGTGTGCTGTGGCGCCGGCAGGGCGGCGATAACGCGGGCGATGTGCCAGTCCCGGCTAGCCCGCTGCTGGAAAGCCCTTATACGACCGAGATCAAGGCGTTCTACGATCACATCGCCCACGGCTCGCCGGTGCCTGTCACAGCCGTGGACGCCCTGGCTGCTCTCCAGATCGCCCTGGCTGTCAGCGAGTCGGCCGAGACCGGGGCGGTTGTCCATCTTGATCCTTTGCCGGAGGTGGTACGATGAAGATCGCAATCCTCAGCTTCGCCCATCTCCACGCCGAATCCTACGCCCGCAACTTGCAAATCATGCCAGGTATTGAGTTTATGGGGATCGCCGACGACGACGCTACGCGCGGCCAGCACTTCGCACAGGAGTACGCAACACGTTTCTATCCCTCCTACGACGCACTGCTGGCTGAGCGGCCTGACGGCGTGGTCGTCTGCTGTGAGAACGCCCGCCATCGTCACCTGGTTGAGCTGGCAGCCCAAGCCGGCGTGCACGTGATGTGTGAGAAGCCGCTGGCGACGACGCTGGCAGACGGCCACGCCATGCTGGCGGCCTGCCAGCAGGCCGGCGTGATCCTGATGACGGCCTTTCCCATGCGCTTTAGCGCGCCTGTGTTGGAGGTCAAGAACCTGCTGACGTCCGGCGAACTGGGACGCGTGCTGGCATGCAGCGCCACCAACCAGGGCCAGAACCCCAAACGCTATCGGCCTTGGTTTGTCGACCAAGAGTTGGCAGGGGGCGGTTCGGTTTTCGACCACACGGTCCACCTGGCCGACATCTTGCGCTGGTACCTGGACAGCGAGGTTGTCGAAGTCTATGCCCAGACCAACCGCATCATCCATCGCGCCGAGGTGGAGGTGGAGACCGGCGGGCTGCTCCTGCTGACCTTCGCCGACGGCACATTTGCCAGCATCGATTGTAGCTGGAGCCGGCCGATGAACTACCCGACCTGGGGCGGTCTGACCTTCGATCTGATCTGTGAGAAAGGCGTGGTGGCCCTGGACGCGTTCTCGCAGAACCTGGTGGCCTACAGCAATCGTGGCGGAGCGTCTGCTTGGCTGCCCTGGGGCTCCGATGCGGACCGGGCCATGATCGACGAGTTCTTGTCCGCAATCGTTGAAAGTCGGGCGCCACAGGTGACCGGCTACGATGGCTACAAGGCGATGGAGGTTGCCCTGGCTGCCTATCGCTCGGCAGAGCTGGGACAGCCAGTGCCGTTGCCGTTGCCCTGAGAATGGACGGGAAATACCTGGTCTGCGCGCTACTGCGAGGAGAGTAGCGCCGATTCAGAAAGGCAGAATTTGCGCTATGGCCAAGATCTACTACGTCGGCGATTGGGCAGTCAGCCTGGGACCTGTGTTTGCTGAGACTCCGTTCAACTACGCCTACAAAGGGTTGGACATCTACTATTATGGCCGCTGGCTCAAGGACGCTCTGGAGAGCACGGGGCAGCACGAGGTCAAGGACGTGCCAACCTGGGACTTCTACAAGCTGATGCCCGGGGAGTACGAGGCCATCCTGGAGACCTACGACGTCATCATCTTCAGCGATGTCGAGGCCAAGAATTTTCAGCTTGAGCCCAGCTTCTTCGATCGCAGGAAGTTCGGCACCCAGATTCTGACCTATCCAGATCGGGTGCGTCTGACAGTGGAGGCCGTGCTGGCTGGCAAACGCATGATGTTTC
>JBFYTD010000317.1:0-3911 GCA_041300885.1 Anaerolineae bacterium
GATTTTACGCCGCCACCGTCCACAAAACGTTACGAAAAGCGTTACGGGGGAGTGTGAAGCGCGAAATAGCGAAGATTCACGAAGATGCGCTTTCACTGTTTGCGCAGCCATATGCTCACATGCTCCGGCTGCAGCGTCTCGTCCACCACGCGCGCCAGCTCCGCCAGCAGTGCGTCCAGGTCGGTTTCGTCGCGCGCAGTGACAGCGAACTGCGCCAGCACCTGCTGGGCGTTGTACTTCTTGCGGTAAAAGCGGCGGTCGATACCTTCCTGAATACGGCGGCGCAGCGGCGTGAACAGCGCGGCGATGACCAGCGTCGAGACCACCACCGCCAGCGGCGATTGCTCGATCCCGGTCAACGCGCCGAATAGCCGCTGCAACAGAATTACGCTGCCGAAGTAGACCAGCGCCAGCAGCGCGGTCAGCACCGTGTAGACCAGCGTCTTGCGGATGATGACGTCAATGTCCCATAGCCGGTAGCGCAGGATCGCGATGAGGATAGAACCGGGAATGAGGAGGTTGAGAAGGCTGTTCAGGTCGGCGCCAAAACCCGGCCGTGACTGCAGTACCTGGCCGCTGAGTAGCGTGTCAATGATCGTTCCAATCACTACAAGCGCCACTGCGGCCACGAACCACTTGATCTGGGCGCGCTCGGCTGGAGTCGAAACAAAGCGATAGCGATAGATCTGGCACAGCAGGATCAATGCGAAGGCCAACAGAATGACTGCGCCCAGTTTGCTCATGGTCTGCCAGAGACCATCCGGAATCGTCATCCAGGAGCCTGCCAACCAGAGAGCCTGGAGTGAAAAATGCACACCCAAGAACACGGCCATCGGCCAACGCGACCAGCGCGGCACAGCGCGACCGTTGGGAAAGAGGTACAGGAACAGCAGAAAGGTCGGCCAGAGCAGAGAACCCAGCGCGAAATAGCTGTAGCCAAAACCGGATCCGAGTAAGAAGCGCTCCATGGTACCCAGGGGGAAAAACAGGAGCACAAAGGCTGTCAGCCAGCGAAACCAATCCCCTTGAGCTTTCCAGGCGATCAGCAGCCCGGCGGCGATGAATCCACTGGCAATCAGCAGGTTGAGCGCAACGTTGTAGACGGCGTACGCGGGTAGTGTCATGCCACGCGCCGCAACTTCATCCGCGACTTGTGCGTTGCCGAACATGGTCTCATCGTTGACAACCACGGTTGGAACGGTTTGGCCGACCACGCGTTGGTAGTAGGTCGGGATGCTCAACGCGACCAGCACGTAGCAGCCGATCACGTACACGATCAGCACGCGCAAGAGGATTATCAGGATGCCGTTCCAACGGCTGTGCGGGCTGGCGGGTGAACCTGCCGATTCTACAGTGACCAAAGTTGACATTTGATGACAGTTCCTGGGCTGCCTCTATGACCGACCTATTGGGACAAAGCCACTATCGTGGCCGCCCCAGGTTCACTCGGCGTGCAACATCTCGTCCACGTATTGCCTGCCATCAGCCACGTGCCTCCAACAGCATCGCCATGCCGCCGGCCGGGCGCAGGGTTGATTTCGGTTGGGGCGTCACCACCGCGCCGGCCGGCAGGCGCAGGAGGTAGCGCTGGGCCACGGTAGCCAGGATCAACGTCGCCTCCAGCAGCGCGAAGCTGTTGCCGATGCACTGGTGCGGGCCGCCGCCGAAGGGCATGTAGGCAAAGCGCGGCCGCTCCTGCGCTGCATCGGGAGCAAAGCGCTGCGGGTCGAAGCGCTCCGGATCGGGCCAGTAGGCCGGCAAGTGGTGCATGACGTACGGACTGACGCCCACCACGGCGCCGGCCGGGATGCGATACCCGCACACCTGGTCCTCGGCCACGGCCTGGCGATTGGTGATCCAGGCCGGCGGATAGAGCCGCAACGTCTCGTCGATCACCATGCGGGTGAAGCGCAGGTTGGGCACGTCGGCCACGCCGGGCGTGCGGCCGTCCAACACCTCGGCCAGCTCGGCGTGCAGCCGGGCTTCCACATCGGGATGCTGGGACAGCAGGTAGAAGGCCCAGGTCAACAGCACCGCCGTGGTCTCGTGGCCGGCTACAAAGATCGTGACCACCTCGTCGCGCAGTTGCTTATCGGACATCGTTTCGCCGCTGTCCTCATCGCGCGCTTCCATCAACAACGCTAGCAGGTCTTCCCACTGCTCGCCGCTCCGGCGGCGCTGCTCCACGATGCCCAGCACCACGTCATCGATCGTGCGCATGGCAGCCAGCGAGCGGCGATTACGCAGCGTGGGCCAGCGCAGCGAAGGATAGAAAGGCACCACGAAGCGGAAGTTGATGTCGGTCAACAGAACTTCGATGGCCTGGCTGACGGTTGCCACGTCCTTCTCGACGTGCGCGCCGAACATGGTTTCGGCGATGATGGCCATGGTCAGGGCGGTCAGCTCATCGGCGACGTCCAGCAGCAGGCCGGGCTCTGCACGCTGCTCCCACTGCGCCAGCATGTCCAGCGTGCGGCCGGTCATGATCTTGCCGAACCCGGCGATGCGACTGCGGTGAAAAGCCGGCTGCATCAGCCGCCGCTGGCGCAGCCAGAGCTCGCCTTCGCTGGTGAACAAGCCATTGCCGGCGAATTGGCGGATGATATCGAACAGGTCGCCCTTGAGGTAGTTGTGGTGATTGTCCTGCAAGACGCGCTGCACCCCGTCGGGGTGGTTGACCTGGTGGAAGGTGATGTTGCCTAGCCGGTAGCGCGCGACGTCGCCGTAGTCAGCCGCGGCGCGCATGAGAAAGCCCAGCGGATCGCGCTGAAACTGCAAGGTGTTGCCCAGCAGCGCATTGCCGGCCGGGCCGGTCACCACCTGGCCTGGACCGGGCGCTGCCTGTGGTGATGTCAGAGCTGTTGTCGTCATGGATTGTCTCCTGGGCTATGGGCCTTGTTCGACCCACCCCCCCCGATTCCTTTGTAGGTGTGTTAAGCGCCGAGACGACCATCACGCATGAGTTCCTGCACCGCCGGCGATGGGTCGGGATCACTGAATAGCTCTTGATTGCTGTAATCGATTGGCATCGCAAACGTATCGAACGGTGTCCAGTTTGCCTCGATCAGGATGCCATTGTTGTCGGTGAAGTAGAACAACCGGATGGGCCCCTCGCTTGACACATCCGTAACGGCCACGCCCGCGCTGGCGAGGCGCATCTGAAGATCCAGCAAGGCAGACTCATCGGCCAGTTCAAGGGCCACATGCTGGTACGTACCGGGAAGGAATGCGACACCGTGCGTTTCCCAGCCTACAGGTGGAGTGGGGATTTCGGCATCAGATTGCTCGAAGAAGTGCATGATGAAGTGACCGGCCTTGAAGAGGTAATGGGCCCCATGGTTCTGACTGGGTCCCATTGCCCCAAAGAGCGGCATCCCCAGCAAGCCGTGATAAAAGCGAACTGTTGCGTCCAGATCGCGAGTGACGAGCGAGAGATGGTGGGCGCCTTGCCACGGGGTTTGCTGGTCTATGGGATGGTTCACGATTGTCTGTTCTCCTATTTGGGTTGGTCTTTGAGTTGGTCGGGAAAATGGGTCGCTCACGACGGCTCCGTTTCCTTATCACGCCATCAGTGTACCAGGTGACCGTCCAAGAAACGTTACGAAAAGCGTTACGAAGCTGCTAAACATAAAATGTCGGCCATTTCACACGCTCAGGCGGTGTCTGTGGCAGAGGTTGTGCTAACCTAAAAATCGCTCGGGCCGGTCTCCGACCGAGCCCGCCCGTTTTCATTGACAGTTGTGCGGCCCGGCGCATGGGAGGCTGTCTTGAAGTCCGAAGGAGTTCAGCTACCCTTCGGGCTTTTTGTTTCCCGCAGCCACACGCTAACATGCTCCGGCTGCAAGGTCTCGTCCACCACCCGCACCAGCTCCGCCAACAGCGCATCCAGGTCGGTCTCGTCGCGCGCGGTG
>JBFYTD010000318.1:0-3909 GCA_041300885.1 Anaerolineae bacterium
CGCCCACGGCTTCTGCCGCGGCAGCCGGTCCAGCTGCGGCCATCGAGCAGCCCACCGCCACGCCCGAGCCGGCCCCGGCCGCCTCCGCGGACACACAGACTGGCTCAGGCCTTCTCGGCACCGTCGGTCTTGTGGTGATCCTGGTGATCGCAGGCGGCCTCTATGCGCTGTGGCGCATCTCGCACAAACCGGGCGGCAACCGCGCGTCTGATAACGACTGACGCCCACTCTTCATCTCCCCTTTCCGCTGGCGCTTCCGGCAGATCAACGATCGGCTCACAGTCCGCACGGGCCGGCTTCTGCCGGAAGCGCTTTGTTCACCTGACACTCTGCCACCTGCCACCTGCCACCTGCCACTCCGTCACACGGCATACACGTACACGGCCGGGCTGTTGGCCCCGCCCGGTGCGCTCCACTGGAAGATCCACCAGGCATCGTAAGGGCTGAAGTTGACACAGCCGTGGCTGCGCGGCCGGCCAAAGGCGTCGTGCCAGTAGGCCGTGTGCAGCGCATAGCCCGAGTAGAAGTAGCAGGTCCAGGTGACGCCTTCCAGGTAGTAGTAGCCGCCTGTGGCCGCGCTGCCGCCTGACATCTTGCCGGTGGTCAGTCGCTGCCAGGTGCGAAAGACGCCCTGCACCGTCGGCGTCGTGGGCAGACCCGTGGCCACCATGGCGGCATACACCGGCGTGTCGCCCTCGTAGGCCACGGCGGTCTGTTGCCCCAAATTGACGCCCACCCAACGCTCGTTGGCGCGGATACTGGCCGGTCGGGGCTTGGGCAGGGCCGCAGCCACCCACTGGCCCAGCACCCAGCGCTCGGCGCCGATGCGGTACCAGCGCGCGCCGGCCACCGTGCGCGTCTCCAGGATATCCAGCCGCTGGTTGTGCAGCACCTCGTCGATGGGGGGATTGTCCGGGGAGACCCCAGGCCGGGCGCGCACGTTGAGCGACGCCGAGACCACCCAGCCTAGCGGCAGCGTGGGGCCGGATACGACGACCGCCTGCGCGGCCAGTTCAGCCGGCAGGATGCGCACCCAGCCGCTATGGACCCAGCGCTGCACGCCGATGCGGTACCAGGGCACGCCGGCCGCTGCCTGCTCCTCGAAGATCGTCACCTCCGCGCCCAGCCGCAGTTGATCGACAACTGGGTAGCCGACGCCCGGCTGTGAGCGCACGTTGAGCACGTCGGCGGTGACGACGCCGCGGCGCAGACTGGGCGGCGGCGGCTCCTGGATCAGGCGCACATAGGCGCCATGCACCCAGCGGTTGTCGCCGATGCGGTACCAGGTGGCGTCGTCCACCAGCCGCTCTTCGTAGATCGTCACCTGGGCGCCGCTGGGCAGTTGGGCAATCGGCGGGTTGTCAGGGCTGACGCCCGGTCGGGAGCGCACGTTGAGCAGAGCGGCTGTCACGACGCCGTAGCGCAGGTCGCCGGGCGGCGGCGGTGGGGGCGGTGGGGGCGGAGGCGGAGCCGTCTGCAACTCCACGCCGCGCAAGGCAGAGGGCGTCACCTGGGCTACGGCGTTCGCTGCCACCCAGTCGCCCTGGGTTGATTGATACCACACCTGGCCGACCGCGACAGCCTCGTTTTGAATTGCCAGGTAGGTGCCCAGCACCAGCGTGCGCGAGACGCGGCTGCCGCCCGGTGTCGTATAGGTGCGCACTCCGCTCCAGGTTGGTCGCACATAGCGGAAGGGCAGCCAGGGTGGATTGGAGTTAGCTGGCTCGCCGACCTCCGGCAGCGGCGTCACCGGCACAGAGGGCTTCTCTGGTTCAGGCTCCGGCTCTGGCAGCAACGGCTCGATCGGCGGCGCTAGCTCCAGCGGGTTTTGGGCCAGCGTGGCGAGCCAATAGCCCTCGCCGTCCAGCAGGTCGATGGCCACGGTGTATTCACCGCCCTTGTCGTAACTGACCAGCCACTCCACCTGTTGGTCCGGCCCATCCGCGCCTGACACCAGGTAGATCTGGCCCGCGCCGGCGTCGATGCGCAGTTGGTGTTCCGCGTGCAGACCCATCACCTCCAGCCGGATGGCAGCCTCCAAGGGTTGGTCGGTCACCGGCTTGACCACGAACAGCGCCAACGTGGGCAAGGCGCTATCCAGGGACGTCAGCGGCGCATCCAGTTCGAAGTCGGCTGCAACGATGGTCTCGCCCCAGCGCAGATGGGCAGCCTGGCGGCCGGGCGATGTATAGATGTAGCTGCCCAGCTCGACCCGGCTGTCGGCATGCCAGGTGACGGCCGTTGGCGCGCACAGGTGCAGTTCGGCGATTTTGGCTCGCTCTGCTCCGGTCTTGGGGTCGCCGGTGAACAGGCCGGCCGGCCGGCAGTCGGGCGGCGCGTCTGGTGTGGGCGCAGGAAACTGCGCATAGAAGCGAACAGTGCGTTGATCGTCTTGGGGTATCGCGAGCAGTCGTATCGGTGCTGGCATCGGTGGGCCTCCATAGGGCAACGCTGGCAGGTGGTTTTGGGTGAGCTGAACAGCGCAATTATAGCACCAAGTGAACAGACCGTCAACGCGTCTTGTCTGGATTGTCCTCTGGTGGTAGAATATGACCTGTGCAGTGTAAGTGCCCGCTGTAACGAAAGCCGCTACCAAGGAGTATTTAACGTGGAAAGTCACCATACCGTGCGTGTGCTGCGTGGCAAGCGCATTCTGTTGGGCGTTACTGGCGGTATCGCTGCCTACAAGGCCGTGACCGTGGCCAGCCGGCTGACCCAGGCTGGCGCGCAGGTGGATGTGCTCATGACCGAGGCGGCGCAGAAGTTCGTGGCGCCCCTTAGTTTCTCGGCGCTCACCGGCCGGCCAGTGACCACCGACCTGTGGTCTCTCGGTCACGGGCAGATCATGCACGTAGCGCTGGCGCGCGAGGCTGATCTGTTTTTGGTCGCGCCGGCCACTGCCAACACCATCGCCAAGCTGGCTCTGGGGCTGGCCGATGATCCCCTCAGCGCCACCGCGTTGGCCAGCCGCGGGCCGCTGCTGCTGGCGCCGGCCATGGAGACCGGCATGTGGCTTAATCCGGTCACGCAGGAACACGTCAGGGCGTTGGTGCAGCGCGGCGCGTTTGTGGTCGGGCCGATGGAGGGCCGGCTGGCCTCGGGCGCGGTCGGCATGGGCCGCATGGCCGAGCCGCCCCAGATCATCGAGATGGCGCGCAGGGTGCTGGGGCGCAACGGTCCGCTGGCCGGCGTGCATGTGGTGATCACGGTTGGCGGCACTCAGGAGCCGCTGGATCCGGTGCGCTTCATCAGCAACCGCTCCACCGGCAAGATGGGCATTGCACTGGCCACCTCTGCGCGCGATTTTGGCGCAGAGGTAACAATCATTCACTCCCCCTTGCAGGTGACGGTACCCTTTGGCGTCGCCAGCGTGCCCGTGCGCACAGCGGCCGAGATGCGTGACGCCACCGTCGACCTGCTACCCCGCACCGACGTGCTGATCGGCGCGGCGGCCGTGGCCGACTATCGCCCCGCCACGGTGGCCGACCAAAAGATCAAGAAGAAGAGCGGTAGCCTGGAGATCGAGCTGGTGCGCAACCCCGACATTTTGGGTGAGATTGGCGCCCAGCGACAGCACACCGGCCGGCCGGCGGTGATGGTGGGTTTCGCCGCTGAGACCGAGGATTTGCTGGCCAACGCCAAGGCCAAGTTGGAGTCCAAGAAGCTCGATTTGATCCTGGTCAACGACGTCTCGGCGCCGCACAGCGGTTTCGGCACAGAGACCAACCAGGTCACGCTGCTGGATAAATGGGGCGATGTGCTGCCCTGGCCGCTGCTAAGCAAGGACGAGGTCGCCGACCGCTTGATGGTCTGGGTCGCGCGCCGCATCCAGGGCAAGGGGCTGGCGGATTTGGGGGCATGAGGCGGGGTGCGGGGAGCGGTGGGCGAGGAGCGGAGAGCGGGGAGCGA
>JBFYTD010000319.1:0-3907 GCA_041300885.1 Anaerolineae bacterium
TCAGCCCCGATGGTCGCACGGCCGCCTCCGGGGGCTTCAGCGGCGAGTCCATGATGACACCCGGCGAGCTGATTCTATGGGACGTGGCAACAGGGGAAGAGTTGCGCCGCCTGCAAGGACACCAGTTCGGCGTCGTGGCGCTGGCCTTCACGCCGGACGGCGACGCGCTGCTGGCCAGCTCCGGCGATGCCGAGATCTTTTCGGACCGCCTGACGGAAGTCACAAGCCAGGAGACAGAGCTGGTCGGAGCCACGTCCGACATGCTGCTGTGGGACGTGGCCACCGGCCAGGTGCGGCAGCGCTTCCCCGATTGGGTCGAAGACGCGTTTAGCCTGGCCATCAGCCCCAACGGTCGGCGCGCGCTCACCGGATCGTTCTACGACAACATGGCCGTTCTGTGGGACCTGCAAAGCGGCGCCCGGCTAGGCGCGCTGCGGGGCCACAGCGAGGGAGTGGCGACGTTGGCCTTCAGTCCCGATGGCCGGCGGGCGCTGACCGGCTCCTATGACGACAGCGTCGGGCTATGGGACGTGGCCAGCGGGGAGCGGCTGGCCGTCCTCAACGGACACGCCGGCGACGTGTTGGCCGCGGCGATCAGCCCCGATGGCCGCACAGCCATCTCCAGCGACCGCGGCGGCGGCCTGGTGGGCTGGGATCTGGTCGACGCACAGGAGATGGGACGCCTGGCGGGACACCAGGATGCAGTCTGGGACGTGGCATTCAGCCCCGACGGCCGGCAGGCCCTTTCATCCTCTGGCGCGGCCTCGCCCGGCGTGCTGGTGCAGGATGCCAGCCTGCGCCTCTGGGATCTGGCCGGTGGCCAACAGCTCCAGGTCGCAGCGCTGCCGGTGGACGTCATCATGCAGGTCGCGGTCAGCCCCGACGGCCACACGGCGCTGGCCGCCGCCACCGACGGCCTGATCCACGTCTGGGATCTGGCTGCGTGGCAGGAGGTAGGCCGGCTGGAGGGCCACGCCGGCCCGGTCACCGGCGTCGAATTCACGCCCGACGGCCAGCGGGCGCTGTCGGTGTCGGTGGACGGCACGCTAATCCTGTGGGATGTGCCGGGCCGGCAGATCATCCATCGGCTGAGCGGGCACGGCCAGGGGCTGTGGTCGCTGGCCATTAGCCCCGACGGTCGCACCGCGCTTTCCGACTCCGGCGACAGCAGCATAATTCTGTGGGACCTGGAAACGGGCGAGGAACTGCGCAGTTTCGTGCGCAGCGATCCCCCCGCGGAGAGCGGCAGCAGCGGTATGGCCTTCCTGCCCGACGGCCGCTCGGCCATCTCATGCGAGCAGGGCGGCCAGTTGATACAGTGGAACGTGGCGACTGGGGAGGAACTGCGCCGGCTGGGCCAGCACGCCAGCCTGCGCACGCGTATCGTGGTCAGTCCCGACGGCCGGCTGGCCACGACCAGCGGCATGGACGGCAGCCTGATGCTGTGGGACCTGGAGACAAGCGAACTGGTGCGCCGTTCGATCGGGCACGGCGTCCTGTTCGACCTTACTGCCAGCCCCGACGGCGGCAGCATACTGGCTGGCTCGTCCGACACGACGATCTTCCAGTGGCGTCTGGACAATCCGTCCCTGGCGGAGCTGCGAGCCTGGGTGGAAGCCAACCGCTACGTCGCTGCCAGATGATTGGCAACTGACCGCCGGCCAGTGATGGCAACAAGCCAATCAGAGCAGTCGGGAAATGCCGGCGGGCGAGCTATCGCATTGACAGCTCGCCCGCTGTGGTTTTGTGTGTCTCAGGCTGAGGGTATGGCTGAGTTAGGGCCGAGCGCCCAGCGTCAGCGGAAAGGTCAGCTCCTCGCCGTTGCGCAACACGGTCATCTCGATGGTCTGGCCAGGCGCGGTGTAGAACACCAGGTATGCGTTCAGCTCATCGAAGTTGCGCACCGGTTGGCCGTCGATGGCGACGACCAGGTCGCCGCCGCGGCCGCTGTTGGGATCGGCTGCGCGCAGGCCGGCAGAATCGGCCGGGCTGCCGGCGGCCAGACTCAGGATGTAGGCGCCTTGGCTTTGCGTCAGCCCGTACTGCGCCTGATCGCTCAGGCCGAGCTCGCTGGCGAAGCTGAGGCCCATGTAGGAATAGCTATGGCTGCCCTGCTCGACCAGATTGGGCACGATGCGGCGCACGGCCACCACCGGGATGGAGAAGCCCACGCCGGAGTTGACGCCGGTGACGCTGGCGATGGCCGAGTTGATCCCTACCACCTCGCCGGCCAGGTTGAGCAGCGGGCCACCAGAGTTGCCTGGGTTGATGGGCGCGTCGGTCTGGATTACGCCCGGCAGCGAGTAGGCGAATCCGACGCCTTGCGTGCGCTGTGAACGCAGGCTGCGGCCCAGTCCGCTGACGATGCCCACCGACATGGAGCCCTGCTCGCCGAAGGGGTTGCCGATGGCTGCCACGAACTGGCCAACTTGTAAGGTGTCCGGCTCGGCCAGCGGCAGCGGCTGGACCCCATCAGGCAAGGCGTCGACCTTGAGCACGGCCAGATCGCTGTCGGCGTCCGCGCCAACCAGCTCGCCAGAGAGCCGCGTGCCGTCAGCAAAGACAATCTCGAACTGACGACTGCCGCTGACCACGTGACGGTTGGTAACGATGTGGCCCAGCACGTCGTAGACGAAACCGCTGCCGCTGCCCGTCGAGGTAAGGATGTAGACCACCGATGGGTTGGCCTGCTGATACAAGGCCACTAGTGTGGCCTCCAGCTCGAAGTCGCTGCCGGCCAGGGCTGCGCTGGGCTGGCTGACAGGCGTCCGCGCCTCGAGTTGAGCCAGCCGCGCCGTCACGGTCTCGTCCACCAGTTGGGCCAGGACCTCAGCATCAAAGGCGGGCGGATTTTCCGCCAACACATCTTGCAGCGCGGTCAGCAGCGTCTCGGGATCGAGGTCAGCCGTTTCCTGCGGCAGTTGCGCCTGCACGCGCGCCAGCACGCTGTCAGCCAGCGCAGCCACGTCCACGGTCGGCGCAGGGCTGGCCGGCGCGACAGGGGCATCCAGGCCAAAGCAGGCCGTGGATAGGGCGAGGATCAAAACAAGCGATAGGATCACAAACAGTCTGGTTGTAGCTTTCATCATACATCCTTTCATCAGACCCGGTGAATGAAATTCACCGGCTAAACATACAAAGGCCCTTGAGGGCCTGAAATCCGACCTTCCCAGCGCCTGAGGGCGCTTCGTGCTGTCAACCAGGGACTATAGTCCCTGGCTGGCCGCCGGCAAGGCCACCGTAAAGGTCGCGCCCTGGCCCACCGCGCTCTCGACCTGGATCGTTCCGCCGTGGGCCTCGACCAGCGACTTGGCGATGGCCAGCCCCAGGCCGGACTCACCGTTGGCCGGCCGTGCATCGTCGGCGCGGTAGAAGCGCTTGAAAACCAGGGGCAGATGCGCCGGCTCGTCCCGCTCCTTCTGGGGCCTTCAAAGACAATGTAGCAACCTTTGCCAGGCGGTTCAAAGTTGATGTTGACGTCAAGGTGTCAAAAGTCGCCGATGAGACCGGCGATCCGTGGGTGGTGTATCAGCGGGACTACATCCGGCATGGCCGGGCATCCTTGAAGGCGCGAGTATTACCTGGGCCTTACCCTTTTCTGGCTGTCCTGCCCTGAGCGGGGTTTCTTGCCCCAACAGCTTGGCATGACCGAGGGAGGGATGCGCCCACCCTGGCCTAAGGGCGCCTGGGGGTAACACCGATGATGGGACAGAAAAACCGAGCCAGGGAGCGGCGCCAATGGCAACCCTGCCCCGATATCATGGGAGCTAATCTTCACCTGCTGGTGACATAGTGGTGACACGAAAATAAAAAGGGCCTAGACCAGAAGTCTAAGCCCTTGCTTTTTTTGGTCGGGGTGAGAGGATTTGAACCTCCGACCACCTGAACCCCATTCAGGTGCGCTACC
>JBFYTD010000320.1:0-3843 GCA_041300885.1 Anaerolineae bacterium
AATGCTCCTGTCAGTGATCTCCAAACGATGCTTAGCGCTGCAGCGCATGCGTCACGGCCTCTGCCACCCATTGATTCAGGCTGACATGCTGTAGCGCTGCTTTCTCTGCGATCTGGCGATGGACTTCGGGGCTGAGGCGGACGTTGAAGCGGCCCGAGAATGGCTTCTGTGGTGAGGCGCCGTCCTGCTGGCACATTTCCAGGTAGAAATCCACCGCTGCGCGAAAGGACTGCTCGATCTCCTCAGGAGTTCTGCCCTGGAAAGTAATCACATCGCGCACCCCGATGACTTCACCGGTGAAAATCTTGCCATCGGGATCATATTCTACAATGCCTGTAATATTGCGATATCTCAACATCTTCAGGATATCTTTGCGATCTGGCTTCGGGAATATTCCATCCAGTGTCTTCTGATGACGTCGTTGCATGGTGGCATGGTACCACATATTGGCGTCGTGTGCAACCAAACCGCTCTTTTTCCTGCCTTGTCAAACCGCAGCTTTACCTATACAATGGCTTTGTGTGTCGTTGTCACGAGCATGTAGCAAATCGACTTATTTGGTACGATCGGAGGCGCTGAATGTCAGGTACCACGTTACAGGTTACATTGGATTTGCCGGAGCCTTGGGTGATGCTGTCGGAGCGAGAGCGCGACCGCCTGCTGCGCGCCGGCGTCTACGAAGCAACGCGTGCCCGAATGCGTCAACTGCAAGCCGAACGCGCCGAGTGCGAGCAACACGTGCGCCGGTTCGAGGAGCGCTATGGCATGCCCTTGCAGCGCTTCGAGGCTGAACAACTGGCGGGCTTGGACACTCTACAGGTTCACGAGGACTACAATGACTGGTACTTCTGGCAGGCTGCTCTAGACGAGAAACAACGCCTGCTGGCCGACGTCCAACGCGTTAAGGTCGTTTGATGCTCGCAACCCTTTGGCGGACGTCCTGCAACTTCTGAGCGCACAGTTGCTTTGATGGGGGCTTCGCCTGCGCGAGGTAGGGCGGGCAGCCATTGGTCGAGTAATGTGATTTGGCAATGCCCGGCTGAGCAACTGCCAATACGAGCATTAGCCCCACGCTAAAGAGGAGAGTCCTATCGTGCGTCAATTCATCTACAGCACCCTGCACCCCGCCATCTATCACGGCCACAATCGGCAGCCCCCCTTCTTCGAGGGCTGGTACTTCAAGCTGGTCAGCGCCGACGAGACGCAGCGCTATGCCATCATCCCCGGCGTCAGCCTGAGCGGCGACGCCCACGCCTTCGTGCAGGTGCTGGATGGCGTCACCGGCCGCTCGGCCTACCACGTCTATCCCCTGGTCGATTTCTGGGCCTCCCAGAGGGAGTTCGAGGTGCGCATCGGCCCCAACCTGTTCACCCAGGATCACATCGTGCTGGACATCGACCGGCCGGAGGGGCAGGTGCAGGGCGAGCTGCGCTTCGATGGGCTGACGCCGTGGCCGGTGTCGCTGGCCTCGCCCGGCATCATGGGCTGGTACGCCTGGGCGCCCCGGATGGAGTGCTACCACGGCGTGGTCAGCCTGAACCACCGCATCGCCGGCCGGCTGGCCTTCGATGGCCAGGAGACCGACTTCAGCGGCGGCCTGGGCTACATCGAGAAAGACTGGGGCCAGTCCTTCCCTGCGGCCTGGATCTGGTTCCAGACCAACCACTTCGACCGGCCGCGCACCAGCCTGACCGCGTCGGTGGCCATCATCCCCTGGATCGGCCGCTCCTTCCCCGGCTTCATCGTCGGCCTGTGGCACGAGGGGCTGCTCTATCGCTTCACCACCTACCTGGGAGCAACCATCGAGCGGCTGGAGACCACAGACGACCACGTCACCTGGACGCTGCGCAACCGCAAGCACCGGCTGGAGCTGCTGGCCGCGCGCGTCGAGGGCGGCCTGCTGGCCGGCCCTACCAAGCTGGACATGGGCAAGCGCGTCGCCGAGACCCTCAACGCCACTGTGGACGTGCGTTTGAGCACCCTGGCTGGCGTCGAGGTCTTCAACGGCCGCGGCCGCAACGCCGGACTCGAAGTGTTCGGCGAGCTGACGCAGCGAGTCTGAACAGGCAGGGACAGCCTCGCCCCACGTCCCGGCTCGCGCTAACCTGGCAGCCCGGTGCAGGCCCGCCGGCCCCAGTCACCCAATCACCCAGTCACCCAATCACCCAGTCATTCCGGAAGGATCGCATCATGCCCCAACAGCCGATCGCCTACAGCCGCATGCAGCGCGAGCACTACCTGCGCACCCTGAACGATTTCCTGCGCATCCCCAGCATCAGCACCCTGCCCGAAGCAGAGCCGGACATCCAACGGGCTGCGCACTGGCTGGCCGGCGCCATGGCTGGCATTGGCCTGGAGCAAGTCGCCGTCATGCCGACCGCGGGCTATCCAGTGGTCTATGGGGAATGGCTGGGCGCCGGCCCGCAGGCCCCCACGCTGCTCTACTACGGCCACTACGACGTGCAGCCGGTGGACCCGGTCGATGAATGGCTGTCGCCCCCCTTCGAGCCGACCGTGCGCAACAACCAACTGTTCTGCCGCGGCGCGTCCGACGACAAGGGGCAGGTCTATCTGGTGCTGGCCGCGGTCGATTCTTACTTGCGCACCACGGGCCGCCTGCCGATCAATCTGAAGATCGTCGTCGAGGGGGAAGAAGAGATATCCAGCCCCAACCTGGCTGCCTGGGTCGAACAGCACAAGGCCCTGTTGGCCTGCGATGCAGTGCTGATCTGCGACTCCGGCATCCTGGCCGAGGACATCCCGCTGATCAACCACGGCACGCGCGGCATGGCCTACATGCAGGTCGACGTGCAAGGACCGGCTACCGACCTGCACTCGGGCGGCTTCGGCGGGGCGGTGGACAACCCCTTTAACGTCCTGGTGCGCATCCTGGCGCAGTTGCAGGATGGCGAAACGCGGCGGGTGTTGATTCCCGGCTTCTACGACCGCGTGTTGCCCCCGGATGCCCTGGAACGGCGCTTGCTGGCCCAGTTGCCCGTCTCCGACCAGATGATGCAGGCGCTAACGGGCGCGCCGGCCGTGGCTGGCGAGGCCGGCTACACGACGGCTGAACGGCTCAGCGTGCGGCCGACGCTGGACATTCACGGCATGCCCGGCGGCTTCACCGGCGAGGGCAAGAAGACTGTCCTCCCGGCCAAGGCCGCGGCCAAGGTCAGCATGCGTCTGGTGCCCGACCAGGACCCGACCGAGATCGCCGCCCTGTTCGAGCGCCACGTCAGGTCGCTGGCGCCAGCCACCGTCAAGGTGACGGTGCGCACCCTGGGCCTGGCCCGCTGGTCGCTGGTCGATCTGAACGATCCGGCCATTCAGGCCGCCGCGCAAGCCTACCTGGCCGGCTTTGGCGCTGCCCCGCTCTTCATGCGCGGCGGCGGCACCCTGCCCATCGTGGCCGAATTCCAGGACATCCTGGGCGCGCCGGTGGTGATGATGGGCTTCGGCCTGCCCGACGACAACGCCCACGCCCCCAACGAGAAGCTATCTCTCAACCTGTTCTACCGCGGCATCGAGACGGTGATCCACTACATGGCGCTGTTGCCGGCGGCGATGCAGAAGGCCAGTGTGGCTGCCGGAACCGGTGAATAGAACCGGTGAATAGAATTCACCGGCTGAAGCTGAGAAGCGCCCTCAGGCGCTGGCGGAGGTTTCCGTCAGGCCCTGAGGGGCCTTCTCAGCCTCAGCCAGGGATTTCTAATCCCTGAAGCATTTGGCCTGAGAATCGTCCTTAGGCGCTGACAGAGGTTTCCGTCAGGCCCTGAGGGGCCTTCTCAGCCTCAGCCAGGGATTTCTAATCCCTGGGGCATTTGGCCTGAGAAGCGCCCTCAG
>JBFYTD010000321.1:0-3887 GCA_041300885.1 Anaerolineae bacterium
TGTCTTCTTCCCCGCGCGCAGCTTGTCGATCTGTTCCTTGGGGGTGATGCTGGCCAGGCGCTCCTGCTGGGTGGCATGGGCGGCCTGCTCGCCGGGCGTCAGCCCGCCCATGCCACCCAGCACCGCCACCTGGGACATGACCCGCTGGGTCTCGATGCCCGTGCAGGCCGGGCAGGGGGGCGCCTGGCCCTCGCCGGCCGCCTGGAGCGAGCGCCAGTAGTGGTCGAAGTGGTGGCCGCAGGTGGTGCAGATGTATTCGTAGATTGGCATGAAGTGTACCTTCAGATTGTAGCGTGTCTTCAGGTGGCCTTGTCTTCCACCAAACGAAGCCCACTGCCTTTGCAGCGCGCCTATCCAAGAAAGCAACGCCCTGAGGTTAGTTGCTATCGAGAAGCCGCAGACGCACGATCAACACGGCCGGAATCTCGCTGAAGTTGCCGCTCCATCCCAACAGGTTGCGCCCAGGCGGATCGCCCGCCGCAAACGCCCGCTCCTCCAGCGCATCCACGACAAAGCCGGCGGCGAACGCCGGCGCAAGCAACAGATGCAGGGGGCGGTCAAAATAAAGCTGGGGCTGCGGTTGACCTACCAGCGCGATGCCTTTGGCGATGGAGGGCGTCATATAGCCGCGCACCTTGACCGCATAGGTAGTGACGATTTCATGGCCTGTGTCTTCGGCTTCGGCCAGGCGCGTTACCTTGGCCTGGTTGAAACAGGGATGGCTGACAGCGAAGACAAAGCGTCCAGCCGGTCGCAGGAGCTGCGCCAACGCCCGAAACAGCGGCTCGATCTCGGCCATGTCCATCAGCGCCATGCAGCTCAACGCGGCGTCGAAGGCGCGCTCCCCCAGAGGCAACAACGCGGCCTCGTCGGTCGCGTCCAACACGTGATACGTGATGGCAGCGCCTGCCGGACTCGCATAGCGGCGAGCACGATCGATCATCTCCGGGGCAAAATCGAAGGCAGTCACCTCGGCGCCCAACGCAGCCAGCCGGCGGGCGTAGAGACCGTTGCCGCAGCCCACGTCCAGCACCTGCTCTCCGGAGCGCAGGTCGAGCAACTGCTGCGCAACCGGCCAGATCAAGTGATTGACGAAATCATTGCCCTCGTCGCCCATGTGCGCATCCCAGTAGGCAGCGTTGGCATCCCAGGCGGAGCGCGTCTCCGCGTTGGCTTGGTGTTTCTCGATGAGCATGTCAGCATGCCTCCCGCAAGAAAAACTTTACCCGTCGTCCCGCTCGATCACGGCCATCGTCACCCGGTCGATCTCCTCCAGCGATGCGCCGCGCGCTCTTTCCAGCCGCTCCAGCCGCTTCTGGAACTGGCTGATGGCGAAGTCGCTGAAGTCGGCCGGCGAAAGGCCAAAGGGCACGGGGTCATAGGGCGTGAAGGCGTCACCGATGATGTCCATGGCCAGCGGCAGGAGCTCGTTCATGGTATCTTCAGCCACCTGCCAGAGGTTGGGATCGACCGCAATCAGCCGCGAAATGAGGTAGATGCCGTAGGCGATGTGGCGCGACTCGTCCTGCTTGAGCAGTTGGATGCCCCGCACTTGGCCGGGCATCAGACCGTTGCGCTGCAAGACCTGGAAGTAGCCGTGGTAGCCGGTCTCGGCCAGCACACCCTCGGTGACCATATTGTAGGTCACGGAGGCGCGCACCTGGGCTGCCGGCGAGGGATCGACCAGCAGGCGGTGCATGGCCTCAGGCAGCGCCTCGTAAAATAGCGCCCGGTAGCTGGCGGTGTGATAACGGCTCAGGCCGGCCGGCGCGCCCGCCACCTCGGCAAAGAAACGGCTAAAGAACTCGACGTGCTTGGCCTCCTCCCAGAGGAAGCTGGTCAGGTACATCTCCTCCTCCAGCCGGCCCTCCTGGGCAATGACCATGATCAACGGCAGCAGGTCCAGCGTTACCGCCTCCTCGCCGGCCTGGAACAGGGCCGACAGGCGCAGCAGGATGTCCTGTTCCTCGGCGTTGAGGCCCTGCCAGTCGCGTTGGTCCTGGCTCAGGTCGATGTCGCTGGGGTTCCAGATGCCGAAGCGCTTGGCCTTGTCGAACAGCCGCATCGGCGGCAGGCCGCGGCGCAGACCGTGGGTGGTGGTCAGGAAGGTCTCGTGGGTCATGGGGGTGCTCCTTGTGGCGATCAACAGAGGCCACCGATGCGCGATAGCCGAATATTTGTTCGGTTATATCAGGTGTGATTCTGTTTGTCAAGCTGGACACAAGGGACTCATGTGGGGTTAACATGCACCACCTGCTCGCGCAGGATCTCGATGCCCATGGTGTACAGCCGCAGCAGGTGGGCCGCGTGCTTGGTGTCGTAGCCATGGACTGCCTCCAGCGCTGCTCGCTTCGGGTGGCGGTTGGCGCGCTAACTCTGGTAGTTCTGCCAGTGCTTAAGCGCGGCCCGGTAGGCCCGCTCCTGCTGGGTGTCGGGAAAGCGAAAGCCGCCCTTGGGTCCCTTTTAGCCCAGCGGTTCCTTGAAGTCGTACAAACCGTCGCGCGTCGACCAGCGCCGGCCGCAAGAGACGCACTCCAATGCATCCTCGGCCTGAGCCAGCGCGCCGGTGCACTCCGGGCACTGGAAGAGCTCAGTTGGCAAGCTGGCCGGGCGAGCGCCTGGCGCAACGCAGCGCACGAAGACGCTAGGGGTGAGCTTCCACAGCGCGCCGACCTGCTGCACGGCACCGTCCATGGCCGCCAGTGTGGGCGCCGGAACCAGCCGCTTGAGCAGAGGCAGCCGAAAGTGCGAGACTGCCAGCTCGCGGTCGATGCGGAAGCCGGCTGCTCCTAGCTGTTCGCTCATCCAGGCCGGGTGAAAGTCAAAGTTCAGCGGTACGAATTCATACGGGTCCGGGTCGTACGGGCTCCAGTCTTGGCGGCGCAGGGCGTGGCGGGCGATGGATTTGAGATGGCGCTTGCTGGCATACTCGGCCACGAAGACGCCGCCCGGCGCGAGGGAGCGGCGAATCTGCGCCAGCGCGGCCGGCACATCGGCCAGATGGTGCATCACCCGCACCATGACAGCGCTGTCCACCACGCCCACGGCCAACGGCAGCTTGTACAGGTTAGCCGCCACGTAGACAAAGCGACCGCCAACTCCCAGCCGCCCCTGCGCCTGGCGCAGCAATGAACGCGAATAGTCCAGCAAGAGCACCTGCTCGTAGCCGACATACAAATCCGCCAGGCGGCCAAAGGCTGCGCCAAACTCCACCAGCCGCCGGCCAGTCGGCGGCAACAGCTTGCGCAGCGCAATGCGTTCCGCTAGATCCTCGTAGGCGCGTCCCCCTTGCTCCCAGAAGCGCTGTTGGTAGTCCGACCCCTCGTAGTCGATGACCTGGGGCGGCTGGGCGGGATCTTGCGCAGAAACAGGGCCTGTCATAGCGATTTTTGCCTTTTTCAGTGAATTCATGTTTCACGTGAAACACGGTTATCGTTAAGTCTACAACTGGACGCCGCGATTATAGCACGATACCAAAAAGCGTCCAAGTGACCATACTGCGTTCATCCCTTGCCAAGGATGCGTAATCTGGGGTAGAATATCCCTGTTAGCGCGAACGCTCTGTGCCGCAGAGCACTTTGCTAACGCGACGTGCCCCTCCCAAAACGATAGAACCTTGTCTGGCTGCAGCCGGACCTACGAGATTGATCCATGACGGCCATCCAATCCTTCGCGCAACAGGTCACCTCCAACGTCGAAAAAGTCATCGTCGGCAAGGGCGACGTCATCGAGCTGCTGCTGGCCGCGCTGCTGTGCGACGGCCACGTTCTGCTGGAGGATGTGCCCGGCGTGGGCAAGACCATGCTGGCCCGCGCCCTGGCCACCAGCCTGGGCGTCACCTTCAAGCGTTTACAGTGTACGCCCGACCTCCTGCCCAACGACGTGAC
>JBFYTD010000322.1:0-3887 GCA_041300885.1 Anaerolineae bacterium
ATTGGTGAATGGTTAATGCCGGAGTGGTGTCCGCAAGTGCAGGTAATTAATCATTCACCATTCACCAATTCACCAATTAAGGTTACTACTCAGCCACTAAATGGCGGCTAACTGAATCGTGAATACACAACATGTTGTGCCCGGATGCCTCCTGAATGGCGTTGGTTATGGGACATTTGACGTGTTTCCTGGACAGTGTATACTGTATCTTGTGGTATCACGGTCTACTTGAACAATATGTAGTAGTTTGCCAGGCTGAGTAGTTACGACAATACTAACATAGCTCGCTATCCTCGTCAATCACCGCCCGATTCGTCGGCCACGTCACCCGTAGCAGCGCTCAATCCGCCCACAACAGATCCTTGCGGTGGAACAGCCAGGCCGCCAGGGCGAACAACCCCACTGCGTAAACCACCAGCAACGCCAGGTTCGACGCATACGACGCCAACGACACAGGCATAGCCGGCTCCTGCAACGCGATCATGATCGGTTCGCTGATGGCTAGCACGGCGCGCGCCAGCCCGGCCAGGCCGCCGCGCAACAGCACGCCCTCCTGCTCGACCACGGTTGCCATCAAGGCCAGCAGGCCCAGCGCGATCAAATGCGAGCCGCCGCGGCTGATCAGCCGGCTCAGGTGCAGCCCCACCACCGCGAACAGCGCTGCCAGCGCCAGCCAACGCGGCGCGATGATCGCCAGGTTGGCCGCCGTCATAGCCACTTTGGCCTGCCCCAACGCCAGCCCGGTGAACAGCACGGCCATAGCTGCGGCCACCACCAGCGCGCTGGCTACGATCGCGCCCAGCAGCTCGGAGCGGCGCAGTAGGCGCACGACCACCACTGTGTTGCTCATGCGGTTGGCCTGGCTGGCCAGCAGCAGGGTCGTCACCAGCGCGGCCAGCAGCAGCACGAAACCGCCGGTGGCCGCGAAATAATCCACGTCGCCGGGAAACTCGAAGAAGAGCCAGTACAGCGCCAGGGTGATGGTCATGGGCGCGGCGATGGCGAAGGAGCGCACCAACTCCTTGAGCTGAAAGCGGGCCAGCGCAACGACGCGGCTCATGGTCGCACAGCCTCCAGGTAGACTTCCTCCAGGCTCAAGCGCTGCTGCGTCACGTCCTGGATGTCCACCCCTGCATCCAGCAGCAAGCTCAGCACCGGAGCCTTATAGGCGAGCGCCTCGCCGCCCAGCGCAATAGCGCCGCCGCCCACGCGGATGTCGGGGTGCAGGGTGGCCAGCGCCGCCCGCAGCCCATCCGGTACCCGGTCTACACCGATGACCACTTGCCGGCGCGGGGGCAACACATCCTCCAGCGCGCCTGCGGCCTTGAGCTGTCCCTGCGCCAGGATCGCTACATGGCTGCACACCTGGGCCACATCGCTCAAGCGGTGGGTGCTGAGCAGCACGGTCTTGCCCTGGCGGTTGAGCTCGACCAGCAAATCGCGCACGGTTTTCTGCCAGGCGGGGTCGAGGCCCTCCATCGGCTCATCCAGCACCAGCAGCGGCGGGTCGGCGATCAAGGCCACAGCCAGCCCCAGGCGCTGCAGCATACCCTTGGAACAGGCGCCGATGCGGATGCCCGCTGCCCGCCGGAGGCCCACCTGCACGAGGCGCTGCTCGACGGTGCTGTGGAGCCTTCGGCCGCCCAACCCACTGAGACGTCCTATCAGGGTCAGATATTCCCCGACGCGGCTGCGGATCGGCATGGCCGGCCGCTCTGGCAGATAGCCGATCTGCTGACGCGCGACCCCCTCGCGCACCAGATGGCCGCTGTCGGGCATGGTAAGTTCCAACAGAAGCTTGATAAAGGTGGATTTGCCCGCGCCGTTGGGACCCAGCAGGCCAAAGGCTGAGCCGGCCGGGATGGCCAGGTTCAGCCGGTCCAGCGCCAGCGTCGAGCCATAGCGCTTGCTGAGCTCACTCGCCTGGATCACTCAGCCCTCACGGCCGGTGCCGCTGTCCCAGGGCAGGACGACAATCGGCGTGTTGTACGGCCCCCAGGCGCTAAACCAGGCCGCGTCCTCGGGGGCAATGCGAATGCAGCCGCGCGAGGCCGGGAAGACCCCCAATTCATCCATCCCCTGGTAGAGCTTGCTGCCATCGGGCGCCAGCGTGTAGGGTGAGCTGTGGATCAGGATCGAGCCGCCAGCCTGGAAGAGATACCACGCCTCGTCGGCTGAGACACCATTGGCCGTGAAGGTGCCCCAGTATTCGCCAATGACGCCCGACCAGGCAGGCGTGTACCAGCCGCGATCCGGGTCGCCCGTGCTGATGGGCAGGATGCGCAGCACGCGGCCCTGCTCGACGATGGTCATGCGCTGGGCGTTCTGGTTGACGATTACATAGGCGCCGGCCGGGTCGATGCCATGAGCTTGGGCCACCTCCACCACGAAAGGATCGGGGGTAGGCTCTGGCTGGGGCGGCGGCGTCTCCTGGCTAACGACCGCTGCCGGGGCGGGTGTCGCCGCGGGTAGCGGCGCGGCCGCCGGCTCTGGCGCGGCTGGCCGGGTGGCAGTGCCGGTCGGCAGCGGGGACGGCGTGGGCGCAGGGGCTGTCATCCAGCTTGAGCCGACGTAATACTGGCCGGTGACGGGCGCAAGGGCCTGGCCGCTGCCGCTCAGCAGGCTGATGCCCTGCCACACGGCAGCGCCCACCAACGCTATCAGCACGACGCTCAACGCCAGCCGCAGGAGCACGCGCGTGAAACGGCGACTCACAATCCGCCTCCCGCCAGACCAGCTAACGCCGCTGCCAGCAGCAGCAGGGCCAGCGCAGACAACAGCAGCGCCAGCCGGCGCTGAGTTCGATAGCTTGCCACAGAGCGACCGTGGCGGTCATGGGCCTGCTGACCGCTGTGCAGCGCGGCCACGTTGCGCGAGGGCACACCCTGGACGCGTTGCAGCCACCAGGCGCGCGCGCAGTAGACGTACTCGCCCAGCTCGCTGGCGCGGATGATGTCGTCGTTAGCTGATCTCGTCATCGGTCTCGGTCAGTGGGGCAAAAAGCGGCTCGTGGTCGGGTGACGCCGCGCCCATCATGCGGGTTTCGAAGGTTGCCAGCGCCAGACGCATCGCCTCCTGGCGGGTGGACATGGTCACGTCGCCGCGGGTGCGCTCCAGGATGCCGCGCAGCACGTCGGTTTGGCGGCGCAGGCCACCCGTGATCGCGTCAGGAAAGTCGATGGTGATCTGCTGGCTGTAGACCTCGTCCATGATCGTCAGGAAAGGGACGGCCTCAGTCACGTGGCCCAGGCGGATCATATCCAGCGCAAAGCGGCGCATCTCGCTGGCGGCTTCCGACATGCCGTTGAGGAAGGTGGAAGAGGGCACGCCCAATTCCTTCGGCGTGGGCAGCGGGCCGCCGGTGACGAAGGCATGGACCAAGTGCGCTTCGGTCAATTCCTTGAGCGCGTCCTGGGTGTAGCCGGTATAGAAGAGATCGGGCATCGCCGCCAGATCGGCGACCATCTCAGCCGCAGCGGCGCTCGCCTGCGCCAGCAGACCGGCGGCCTCGTCGAACTCGTGGCGGTGGACGGCGCGAATGCTGTTGGCGCACAGCCGCACCAGCTCGCGCGAGCGGCGCAGGGTGGCGTCGCGCACGTCGTTGCGCCGGGTCAGGTCGGCGCGGATTGTCTCAATAATAGCGCTCAGATTGTCCACAGGGCTTCCTTTCGATCGGCTACTCGTCGTCGCTGCTCTCGTCTTGGCCGCCCACCGTCCACTGCAGGCCGCCCAGCGTGCCAGTGCGCGGGTCGAAGTTGCCCGTGGGATGGCCGCCGATGACGCCGAAACGGCTCTCGTACTTGGCCAGGTTATCGCCCAAGGCCTGGTGCAACATTTTGGCGTTGATGGGTGTCAGCAGGACTCTGGCCTGCACACGCGCCTTGGGC
>JBFYTD010000323.1:0-3872 GCA_041300885.1 Anaerolineae bacterium
GGCGCGCTGCCCCGCTTGGCCGGCGAGGCCGCCGCCGATGTGGCCCGCCGCGCCCGCGCCCTGGGCCTGACCACCAGCCTGGACATCACCCTCAACCCGCCGCGCGACACGGCCGCCGACGTGCTGCCGCTGCTGCCCTTCGTCGACCTTTTCCTGCCCAACCTGGCCGAGGCGCGCGCTGTGCTGGGCGGGGGCGACGCCGCCACGCTGCTGGGCCGCGGTCTGGCCCGCGGCGTGCGGCTGATGGGCCTGAAGCTGGGCGAGCAGGGCTGCTGGCTGGCTGCCGGTGACCAACGGGTTCATGCGCCGGCCTTCCCCGTAGCCGCGGTGGACACGGTGGGCGCCGGCGACGCCTGGTCCGTGGCCGTGGTCTACGGTTGGCGGCAGGGCTGGCCGCTGGCCGAGATCGGCCGCTTCGCCAACGCGGCCGGCGCGCTGGCTACCTTGCAGACCGGCGCCACGGAAGGCATGGCTGGCGTGGCTGCCATCCGCCGCTTCGCCGTGTAGTTGCGCGCTCTTGCGCGCTCGCTCTGTTCGGGTTACAATGGGCCAAATTCCACCACTGCTCGAAAGGAACCGTCGATGAACGACCATTTGCTCGCACTGCAGCGAGCCTACGCCGATTTGATCATTCGCTCGGGGGTCAACCTCCAGCCCGGCCAGGGTGTGGCCGTGCGCGCCGAGCTGGGCCACCGTGAGTTCGTGCGCATCCTGGCCGCCGCGGCCTACGACGCCGGCGCCAGACACGTCGAAGTGCTGTGGGTCGATCCCCTGGTCAACAAGGTCCGCTTCCAGCACGTGCAGCCGGAGTACCTGGGCTTCCTGCCGGAGTTCGAGGTGGCGCGCGCCAACGAGTTTCTGGACGAGGGATGGGCGCGCGTGGCGCTGACCGGCGATGAGTACCCCGACGCGTTGGAGGATGTGCCGCCGGCCCTGCTGCGGGAGTACCAACAGAGCTGGTACAAGAAGCTGGGCTTCTTCCAGCAGCGCACGATGAACAACGAGATCGCCTGGTGTGTGGCCGGGGTGCCCATGACGCCGTGGGCGCAGAAGGTATTCCCCGACCTGGACGCAGCCGCGGCCACCGAGCAGTTGTGGGAGATGGTGCTGCGCGTCTGCCGGGCCGACCAGCCTGACCCTAACGCCGCCTGGCAGCAGCACGACGCCAACCTCAAGAAAGTGGTTGCCTTCCTGCATCGCCACCAGGTGCGAGCCGTCCGCTTCCTGGACCAGCGCCCCGGGCCCGACGGCAACGCCGCGACCGACCTCACGCTGGGGCTGACCGACCGGCCCAACTGGATCAGCGGCTCCTCGCACAGCGCGGCCGGCGTGCCCTTCTTTGCCAACATCCCCACCGAAGAGGCTTTCTGCACGCCGCACCGCGCGCGCGCCGACGGCTGGGTGCGCACCTCCAAGCCGGGCTTCCCCTTCCAGCGCGAGCTGCTGGGCGCCTGGTTCCGCTTCGAGCAGGGCGAGGTGGTCGAGTGGCAGGCCGAGAAGGGCCAGGAGGTGCTGGACGAGCTGTTCCAGGTGCCTGGCGCTCGGCGGCTGGGTGAGGTGGCGCTGGTGGACGTGCGCTCCCCCATCAACCAGAGCGGCCGCATCTTCCACAACACCCTGTTCGACGAGAACGCCGTCTGCCACATCGCCTTCGGCCGGGCCTATCCCGAGGGCATCCAGGGCGGCAGCAAGCTGAGCGCTGAGGAGTTGGACGCGCTGGGCCTGAACACTTCCGACATCCACATCGACCTGATGATCGGCACGGACACCATGCAGGTGATCGGGACCTGTGCGGATGGCAGCGAAGTGACGATCATGGAAGATGGGAAGTTCGTGGATGCGGTGTTGGACTAACCCTGGTCAGCGAAGGTCTGCGTATGAGCCGCTATGAGAAGCTTCTCTTGCAGGTGTTGCGAGGCACATCTGATGCCAACATCGGTTTCGATGATCTCCGCTGATTGCTGTTCCAACTGGACTTCGAGGAACGCGTCCGCGGAAGCCATCACATTTTCAGGCGACAGGATGTCGAAGACAAGATCAACCTTCAGCGTGAAGGCAACAAGGCGAAGCCCTATCAAGTTCGGCAAGTTCGGTCAATCATTGTCAAGTATCGTCTTGGAGGTGAAGAGCCATGAACGGTGATTTCCGGTATGAGATCATTCTGTATTGGAGCCGGGAGGACGAAGCCTTTGTGGCGGAAGTCCCTGAACTGCCCGGATGCATGGCGCATGGCTCCACACCGGAAGCTGCCTTAGCTAACGCCAAGGATGCAATGCAGTTTTGGATCGACACCGCACTGGAGTTCGGCGATCCGGTTCCATCCCCAAAGGAAAGCCGGTTAGTATTCGCGTAGATCGCGTCTAGATTGAGAATTCCCCCATGAATGTTCACCTCACCATCAACGGCGATGAGCGCGACTTCGACGTCGCACCCAACGAGCTGCTGCTAACCACCCTGCGCCGCGCGGGTCTGTACAGCGTCAAGCATGGCTGCGAGACGGGCGAGTGCGGCGCGTGCGCGGTGCTGCTAAACGGCCAGTTGGTCAACACC
The DNA here is from genome assembly GCA_041300885.1 of Anaerolineae bacterium. GTDB lineage: Bacteria > Chloroflexota > Anaerolineae > JAAEKA01 > JAAEKA01 > JAAEKA01. The sequence continues at coordinate 2,551 of JBFYTD010000323.1, forward strand.
TGCACGCTGCTGACGGCCCAGGCCCACGGCGCTTCGATAGAAACAGTCGAAGGTCTGGCGCCGGAGCTACCCGGCCAGCGCGGCGCGCTGCATCCCTTGCAGCAAGCCTTCATCGACACCGGCGCGATCCAGTGCGGCTTCTGCACACCGGCCCAGATCATGGCGGCCAAGGCGCTGCTGGATCGCCAGCCCGACCCCAGCGAGGCCGAGGTGCGGGAGGCCATCGCCGGCGTGCTCTGCCGCTGCACGGGCTACATCCGGCCGGTGGAGGCGGTGCAGCGGGCCGCGGCGATACTGCGCGGCGATGCTGTGCCGCCGGTAGCCAACCCGTCCATGGTCAACACGTTCGACCGTTTCTTCGAGCCGGACGCGCCGCCCCAGGACGATGGCCCGGCGCCGGCCGGCGGCGGGGGCGTGGACACGACGACCGACGTGCGCACCCAGACCCGCACGCCGGTGATGGTGGTCGCGCCGCCGCAGACCAAGGTGGTCAACAAGCCGGAGATCAAGGTCGACGCGGTCAAGCTGGCCAAGGGTCGCGCCGTGTTCACCGACGACATGGAACTGCCCGGCATGCTCTACGGCGCGCTGCTCACCAGCCCCCACGCCCACGCCCGCATCCTGGACATCGACACGTCGGCGGCCGAGCGCCTGCCCGGCGTTCATGCGGTGCTGACCTACAAGAACACGCCGCGCGTGATGTACGCCTCCGGCGGCCAGAGCTATCCCCAGCCGCCCCCCTTCGACCAGGTCTGCCTGGACAACAAGGTGCGCCACCACGGCGACCGGGTGGCCGTCGTGGCGGCCGAGACGCCGGAGATCGCGCAGGAGGCGCTGCGGCTGATCCAGGTCGATTACGAGCCGCTGCCGGCCGTGCTGGACCCGGAGGAGGCCATGCAGCCCGGCGCGCCGGTCATCCACGACGAACCGGACGCGGTCAAGATCCACGACGCCAGCCGCAACCTGGTCCACCACCTGCACGCGCGCTACAACGACGTGGAAGCCGGCTTCGCCGCGGCCGACTACGTCTTCGAGGGCGAGTACCGCACGCATCAGGTACAGCAGGCCAGCATCGAGCCGCACGTCTGCATCACCTGGTGGGACGAGGACGACCGGCTGGTGGTGCGCACATCGACCCAGGTGCCCTTCCACGTGCGCCGCATCATCGCGCCGCTGGTGGGCCTGCCCATGCGCCGCATCCGCGTGGTCAAGCCCAGGATCGGCGGCGGCTTCGGCGGTAAACAGGAGATGCTGCTGGAGGACCTGTGCAGCCACCTTACCATCGCCACCGGCCGGCCGGTGCGCATGGAGTACAGCCGCGC
>JBFYTD010000324.1:0-5141 GCA_041300885.1 Anaerolineae bacterium
TTGGCTTCGGCCTTGACCGCTGGCTGTTTGCGCCAGCGACCGCCCAGCAGGTCAGTGATATCCTCAGAGCGCAGGATCATGACCGTGATGCCCAGGTAGCCGAAGACGATCGCGCCAATCGCAGGCAGGACGTCCCCAAAAGGAGAGGGTAAGCGGGATAAGGGCAGTACCAACAGCGCAGCAATGACCAGGCCGACCACCAGACCGATGGTGCCGGCCACGATTTGCTGCGCAGGCAACTGTCTGACCACACGCCGAACCGAGCGGGCAGGCTTCGTAGTCAGATAGGGCGCGATCAACGCTCCAATCACCGCACCGACCAGCGCGGCCGGAACGGTCCATTTCAGGGTATCGAGCGTCAGATCCGATGAACCAGCGATGACGGTGCCGACATACCAACCGATGACACCGAAGATAATGAGAAGAATAATACGTGAAATACGATCAGCCGTCATACACTGTCACCTCCTTTCTGTTTGATTGTGCCACTCCCCAACTGATCGGCTACAACGCCGATCAGCTTTGGCGGTTTGAATAACGGTGACAATGAGTCCAGACCAAAAGTCAAATCAGATGATACATCACATCGTGTGTTTGTGCAATAACGTGCTGCCAAGCTCAATAAAAAAGCCGGGCCTTTGAAGAGACCCGGCGTTTACAGCATAACAGCGTATAGAAGTGCGTCTAGGCTGCTGCACCGCGTGCCAGCTGGCTGATCTGCGAGAAAGCAGCGGCGTCGCGCACGGCGATATCGGCCAGGACTTTGCGGTCCAACTCGACATCGGCCTGCTTCAGGCCATGCATGAAGCGGCTGTAGCTAAGGCCGTTCATCCGTGAGGCGGCGTTGATGCGGGCAATCCACAGACGACGAAAGTCGCGCTTGCGGTTACGGCGATCCCGATAGGAATACCACAGCGACTTGAGCATCGCCTCGTTGGCGCGCCGGAAAAGAAGGTGCTTGGAACCCTTCTGCCCTCTGGTGAGTTTGAGTACTTTGCGGTGGCGGTTTCTAGCCGTTACGCCACGTTTTACTCTTGCCATTTTATTCTGCCTCTTTCGATTCTGCTATTCTGATGCCGGGCGTCTGATGCATCAGCGTAATCTTGCCCGGCGTAATAGACATGGGCTCCGGCACGAAGGTGCGTGTCCGGCATCTGTTGTTTATTCGAGATAAGGGGCCAGCCGCTTGATGCGCCGGCGCGCGCCGATATTCTCTGTCACGTGGGCGTGGCTGTAAGCCGACTTTACGGTCGGTGACTTCTTGCGGCGCAGGTGGCCCTTGCCCTGACGCATGCGCATCAGCTTGCCCGTGCTGGAGTATTTGAAACGCTTAGCTGTCGATTTGTGCGTCTTGATCTTAGGCACGTCCGATTCTCCTGTCTAACTTCTAGTTGTCAGTATTGCGCATGCGCTGGATTTTGGACGAGATAGTGTATCCTTGAGTCAGAGAAAAAGGCACGGTTGTCCGCGCCCTTCTGCTCAGGACCCAATCCTGCGCGCTGGCGGCCCAGGCTAGGCTTTGACGCCGGACTTTGGCGCCAAAATCATCAACAGGCTGCGACCTTCCATGCCGGGCGCCTTCTCAACATCAGCTACGTCCTGCAGATCGTTAGCAACCCGTCGCAGCAGTTCCTCTGCAACTTCGGGATGGGTAATCTCACGTCCACGAAAACGGACACGCGCCTTGACCTTGGAGCCGTCGTCCAAGAACCTGCGCGCCCGGCGCAAGACCACGGCAATGTCATGTTCACCGGTCTTGGGTCGCAAACGGATTTCCTTGACCTCAACCTCTTTTTGCGCCTTGCGCGCCTCACGGTCACGTTTGGCCCGTTCGTACTGAAACTTGCCAAAATCCATGAGTCGACACACAGGCGGGTCGGCCTGCGGAGAAACCTCCACCAGGTCGGTGTTTTGCTCTCGAGCGATGGCCAGGGCCTCGGCGCGGGTCATCACGCCCAACTGCCTGCCGTCATCACCGATTACCCGAAGTTGAGCGGCTTTGATCCGTTCGTTGACTCGATGTGTTTTGCTGCTAATTGCAACCGCCTTATTGCTAGATTCCAGAGGGGCTCCGTTGACAACGGCGCCCTTTACCCAATACGGCGCCCCCATCTTGCGATACAGCATGGGAGCGCCTTGTTACCACACGTTGGCCGATTATAGTGCAACTGAGATCAGAAGTCAAATCCATTTCTTTACAGAACATCAGCGCCGATTGTTGCTCCCTGCCACCCGTGGTACAATAGGCACGCCATGGTGAAAATCCGCCGCCAATGGTTGACCAGGAGAGTTTCTACCTATGACCGCACGCCGACAGCTTCGTTTTTCATCCCTTGCGCCGCTGGCGCTGCTGCTCCTGGCCCTGGCTGCGCCGAGGTCCCAGGCCGCCCTCCCGTTGCAGCAGAGTTGCTATCCCATCGTCATCAACGGCGGCTTCGAGACACGCAACGGCTGGACGCTGGGCGGCGGTCCGCTTCCTCCGCAGTATGTGGTCTCGCCGACCAAAAGCGGCGCTTGGGCGATGCAGATCGGCAACGCCGGCCTTTCGCCCGCGACCACAGCCTATTCGAGCATCTTCCAGACCCTGACGATCCCAGCCAATGCGGTCAGCGCTGAGCTGAGCTTTTGGGTCTGGACGTTCACAGAGGCCAACCCAGGCAACGATCTGCAAGAGGCGCTCCTACTAGTTGAGGGAGCGAACCTGCAAAGCGCCGCTTCGCCCGGCGCAGTATGGGGAGAACTATCCAACAGCGGCGCCTATCAGGTGATCCGCCGCTCACTAAACAGCCAAATTGGCCAGAGCTTCGAGCTGACCTTTTCAGTCTACAACGACGGCGTAGGCGGCCGGACGTGGATGGTTGTCGACGACGTGGCTGTGACCGTGTGCTTGCCCGGGCCGACCCCGACGCCGACGACCCTGCCCGGATCCACGGCAACGCCAGCGCCGACTGCCGTCCCATCACCCATCCCATCCAACTGTATGGACATTTTGGCCAACGGCGACTTCGAGTGGGACGGGGCCTGGATCGTCGGCGGCACGCCGATTGTACCCTTCTATGCTGGTCCGCCCAACCCGGTGCTGAGCGGCAATCGCAGCATGGCGCTGGGCGCGGTCACGTCGAGCTCGACCAGCAATGCGGCCTCCTATTCGTCGATCCAGCAGGCTGTCACCCTTCCAGTCACAGCGCAGACTGCCCAGATCCGCTTCTGGTATTTCCCGAACTCCAACGCCGCTCCGGGCGGACTCAACCGCCAGGAGTTGATCCTGCTCGATCCATTAAACTACAACGAGACAATCGAAGTGTTGTGGCGCGTCACCCAGAACGTCAACTCGTGGACGGCTGCCGAGTTCGATCTGACGCGCTATCTGGGGCGGACGGTAACGGTCTATTTCAACGCCCGCAACGCCGGTGATGGTACGCGCACTGGCATGTTCCTGGACCAGGTACAGGTGCTGGCCTGCGATGCCGTTGCCATTATGCCCCTTGATGGCGCGTACCCGGAAGCGCTGCCCTACACAGAAGTGTACGGCGAGTCCAGCGTGCAGACACCTACGGCAACCGCCATGGGCCAGCCAGATCTACCTGCCGTTGCAGTCGGCAACCAACAAACGGTCATCGCAGTAGGCGCTGGCCCGACGCCTCTGCCTGAGGTCACACGTGGCACACCCGCCCCCAGCGCTACGGAGACCCCGCGCCGCGAGCAGGGATCAAGGCTCAACCTCGACCTGCTCAACAGTCCCTGGCTGATCATCCTCGTGATCAGCGGCATCGTGCTGCTGGCAGTGGTGCTGGCGCTGCTCTTCTTCCGAGGCGACAAAGAAAACAACCAACCGTAACTGGCAGGTGTCAAAGATGCCATCTCTTCTCAAAGATGCCATCTCTTCCGAAGAGATGGCATCTTTGACACCTGCCCTACCAAGGATTTTTGCGTGGAACTCAAGATTTTTACCGACGAAAGCGGCTTTGCCGCGCTGCACGACGACTGGAATGCCTTGCTGGCCCGCAGCCGGGCCAACACCCTCTTCCTCACCTGGCAGTGGCAGACCACCTGGTGGCGCTGTCTGGGCGAGGGCGATCTGTGGCTGTTGGCCTGGTACGACGCGGGCCGGCTGGTGGCCATTGCGCCGCTCTACCTCCACGCCGACAGCGCGGGCCTGCGCCGCTTCGACCTGGTGGGCTGCGTCGAGGTCTCCGACTACCTGGACCTCCTGGTCGAGGATGGCCAGGAAGAAGCAGCTTACAACGCCTTGCTCGACTGGCTGTGCAGCGACGCCTGCCCGCCGTGGGACGTGACCGGGCTGTGCAACCTGGCCGAGACATCGCTGACCCACAGCCGGCTACCAGAGCTGGCAGTCGCCCGCGGGCTGGAGTCTGTCACCAGCCTGGAAGATGTCTGCCCGCTGATCCTGTTGCCGGACAGCTTCGAGACCTACCTGCAAGAAAGTCTGAGCAAGAAGCAGCGCCACGAGGTGCGGCGCAAACTGCGCCGCATCGAGGAGGAAGCCACGGTCCGCTGGTATGTCGTCGACGCAGCCTCCGACCTGAGCCAGGAGATCGACGCCTTCGTCCGCCTGCACCGGCTGAGCAAGCAGGAGAAGTTGGGCTTCATGACCGAAGACATGGAAGCCTTCTTTCGGGCGATCATGCAGACCCTGCACGATGCGGGCTGGCTCTACCTGGCCTTCATCGAGGTCAACGGCGCCAAAGCCGCGGCCATGCTGAGCTTCATCTACGACGACCGGCTGCTGGTCTACAACTCCGGCTACGACCCCGCCAGCTATGCTGAGCTCAGTCCCGGTATTGTGCTGACCACGCGCCTCATCGAGGACGCCATCCAGCGCGGCCTGCGGGTCTTCGACTTCCTGCAAGGCAACGAGGTCTACAAATACCGCTTCGGCGCGCAGGACACGGCGGTTTACTCGACTGTCATCCGCCGCACGCAGGATCTCTCCGGCGGCCGTAATGCGTGATGCGTAACCCGGAATCAGCGGACTCGGTTGTCGATTCCGGGTTACGTGTTACGAGTTACGCATCACTCGTCACGTTTCACGCCGTGAGCGCAAAAACCACCAACCCGGACATCACCAGGTTTCCCATGTCTCTCTCTTCCAAACCATTGAACATTTGCATGTTGAGCGT
>JBFYTD010000325.1:0-3864 GCA_041300885.1 Anaerolineae bacterium
TCCACCACGTTGTCGATGTAGCCAGTGTTGACCAGCCCTTCGTCGCGGCCCAACAGCACCAACCGGCTGGCCTTGATCTGCTCCACCGGCCCGATGGTCCAGGCCGCGCCGCGCGGGCCGTAGGTCGAGGCGGGCCGCACGATGGTGGTGGGCAGGCCGTCGGTCTGGGCCGCGCGCACCAGAGTCTCGGCGGCGATCTTGCTATCGGGGTAAAGTTGCCCGACCGGCGGGGTCAGCGCGCTTTCGTCGATCAGCGCGGCCGGGTTGAGGCCATAGACAGCCACGCTGCTGAAGTAGACAAAACGTTGGACGCCGGCATCCTGGGCCGCTTGCAGCAGCCAGCCGGTAGCGGCCACGTTGACGATCCATGCTTGCTGCTCGCTGAGGCCAGGCCCGCCGGTCCAGGCGGCCGTGTGCAAGACGGCGTCACATCCCCTCACGGCGTCGTCCAGCCCGGCGCGTTGGGCCAGGTCGGCCTGCGCGATCTGTGCGCCTTGCGCGGCCAGCCACGCAGCTTCCTCCGGCCGCCGCGCCAGGCCGCGCACGGCCACCCCTGCTGCCAGCAGCCGTTCGGCCAGGTGACTCCCAATGAAACCGGTGACTCCGGTGATCAAGACCCGCAAGGGATGGTGTCCTCGGCGTCGTCTGTGGTTGTCATCAGCGTCTCGAGCAGGTCACTGGTGGTGATGATGCCAACCAACTGGGCCTGGTCGACAACAGGCAGACCGCCGATCTTGTGCTGCACCAGCAGGCGCGCCGCCTCGGAGATGGGCGTGTCGGGCGACAGACTGTGGATCTCGCGGTTCATCACATTGGCTACGGGGATGTGGTGCCAGAGAAAGTTGTCCTGGCTGGGGTCCCTGAGGATCGAGGCCAGGCCGGTGATGCGCCGCAGATCCCCGCTGGTGACGATACCAACCAGAACACCGTTTTCCACCACCGGCAAGCGGCGCAGTTGACCCTGGCGCATCAGCCGGATTGCGGTTGCAATGCTGTTGTGGGGTTCGATTGTGACCACATCGATCGTCATGATGTCGGCAACAGTTGTGACCAAAGCACACCTCGATCTACGCAGTCGGCAGCCACGACTTCTCGGCCGGCGCCAGTTGTCTGCGTGTGTAGATGCCCCAGTTTACCCCTAAAACGGCAATCAGAGTATGCGTTAGATCATATTTTCCCACCCAATTTTGGCCGAATTTGTTTGTTGTGCTGGAAAACCGCACGCGATGCTGTGCGCCGGTTTCGACACTTGCGCCTGCGCGCAGTGCAGGTGTACGGCGCGGACGCCTACTCGACCAGCAGTGGCCGGGCGTCGGTTTCGACATTTGCGCCTGCGGCGCAGTGCAGCTCTGTACGGCCTCTGCGGGCGACGCCTACTCAACCAGCACGCGGCTCGCGGGTAGGCGCGGCGAGGCTCACAGACCGCTGACCATATCGATGACCAGATCGCTATCGGAAACCACAGCGATTGGTCGCAGACCGTCATCTTCCTGGCGCACCACGACGACGCGGTGGATGTGGCGGCCCAGCAACAGTTGAGCGGCATCCGACAGCAGTGTGTCAGGCGTAACCCAGACAACTTCACGCGTCATGAACCGTTCCACCGGCTCGACCCGCCAGTCGTTCGACTCCACATAGGCGCGCAGCAGGTCGCTGCGCGAGATGATGCCGGACAGATAGCCCTGACCGTCGGTGACCACCAGGGCGCTGATGTCGTCGTCAGCGATGCGTGCGGCGATCTTCTCCAAGGGGTCGGAACCCTTGCAGCTCACAATACCCAGCCGCTTCGCCTCTAGTACAGTGCGGGTTTTCATGGCTTGCCTCCTGGGATCACTGGCCAACGCTTCAGTCCAACGAGGTGATACGTTGGCTCAGTGCAGCAGAGATGTCTTGTCCACAGGTAATCAAATGGGTGGGAATGCCGCTGGCCAGCAGGTTGGCCAGGGTGTCGCGATGGTTGGGTGCGTCGCCAAAGGTATCGGCTGCCAGCAGCACCGCCAGGTCATGCACCCCGCGGCGGCGGATGTCACGCAGGGCCGCGACCCACAGGGGATCGGTGGCGGGGGAGATGGCTAGCAGCGTGGTGTGGCGCGGCAGGTGCTCCATCTCAGCGGTCAGCACGCGCGCAAATGGGATGCGGCCGGTGGCATTGACTACGGCCAGCGTCTCCAGTATCTTGGTGAGCTGCCGTTCGCCGCGGTCGGCCTGGATCAGCTCACGATGGCCGCTGTGAGCAATGAAACCCACCGAGCGATCTTCCAACAGAAAGTGGCGAGCCAGGCTGGCCGCAGCCGTCACGGCGTATTCGATGGTGCTGGGGGGCAGTTGCAGCGCCAGACGCTCCTGGCGCACAAAGGCCTGGCCTACCTCCTGCACCGGCGGCGTCCAAGGCGATCCCGCATGGACGGCCTGGTCCAGGTCCAGCATGATCCACACGTCGGCTGTCGGGTCCAGCTCAAACTCCTTGACAATTAGCCGGCCGGTGCGCGCCGTGGAGCGCCAATGGATGCGGTTGAAGCTGTCCCCAGGGACGTACTCGCGCACCGTAGAGACATTGGTGGTGACGTAATGGGTGCGCCGGCGCATGGCGTCGCCGCCCGGCAGCATGCCCAGCGGCGGGGAGAAGCCAGGCAACTCCAGCGTGGCCGGGTAGACGATCATCACCGAAGTAGCTGGCAGTTGGCGCTGACGCGGAAACAGGCCCAGCGGGTCGCTGCTGGTCAGGGTCATCGGCCCCAGGCGAAAGCGGCCGCGGCGCAGGCAATAGGTGCGCACCATCCAACGGCGCATACGGCGCGGGCCGATGGAGCTCAGCACCCGGCTGGCATCATGCTGGGGCAGGTCAGAGTGGTCGCGCACCTCCAGCCACAGCTTGGGCAGGCGGCCGCCGTTGGTCACCTCGAACTGCTCTTCGGCCACACGACCGACCTGGGAACGGCGCGAGCGAGTGTAGCGGCCAATGCGAACCCATTTCAGGTTCAACCAAGACCAGACAAAAGAGATGACCACGATGCCGGTCATCAGGTATGCGACTGACCAGGCCACGCTGCTGTTGCGCTCTGCGCCAAACAGGGCAAAGGCCAACGACAAGAGCCATAAAACGATAAACCACCACGAGCGACGCATGGGGTATCATCCTGGAGCGCGGTGTGCCATCACCTGCGCCCCTTACTTGGCTCGTACTCGCGTGCCCGGCACCGGCACCGAGTCGAGAATCTCGCCCAGCACAGCCCGCGGATCGACATTCTTGATGCGGGCTGAGGGGCTGACGATCAAACGATGAGCCAGCGTTGACTCGGCCATGAGCTTGACATCGTCAGGGATCACGTAGTCGCGATCCCGCACAGCCGCATGGGCCCGGCTGGTCTTGTAGAGCGCCAACGAGCCGCGCGGGCTGGCTCCCAGATAGATGTCCGGGTGCTTGCGGGTGGCGTTGGACAGAGTGACGATATACTCCTTGATCAGCTCGTCCACGTAGACGTCGGTCACGGCCCGTTGCGCTTCCACCAACTCGGCCGCGCTGACCACCTGCTCCAGTGCGCCGATCGGGTGCTGCTGGCGTTGCGAGTCCAGAATGCGCATCTCCTCGTGCGGCTGGGGATAGCCCAGCGTGATGCGCATCATGAAGCGATCGAGCTGCGCCTCAGGCAGAGGGAAGGTGCCCTCGTACTCAATCGGATTCTGGGTGGCCAGCACCAGGAAGGGCTTTTCCATGGGATACGTAGTGCCATCCACCGTCACCTGCCGCTCCTCCATCGCCTCCAGCAGTGCTGATTGCGTCTTGGGTGTGGCGCGGTTGATCTCGTCGGTCAGGACGATTTGGGTCATGATGGGGCCGGGGCGGAACTCGAACTCCATCGTCTT
>JBFYTD010000326.1:0-3823 GCA_041300885.1 Anaerolineae bacterium
CGGCGGCTGGGCAGCGCGATCGAAAAGTTGCGGGTCAATGCCGAACTGCGGAATGACCGTCACCGGACCGCGATAGCCCTTAGCCAGCAGCACCTGGTGCGCTTCCTGATTGCCGGCGATGGCGTGGGCGCTGTGGCGGTAACTGTAGCGCTCGATCCAGGAAAAGGGAGGCGGGTAGCGGCGCGGCAAGTTCTGCCAGGTGAAGAACAGAGCGGGCCGGCTGTAGCGCACAGCCCAACGCAGCGCCTGCCAGGTGGCCAGGTTGTACGGCTCCTCGTCGACGTGGATCAGATCGGGCCGTGCGGCCGCCAGCTCCCGGCCGATCTGGGGATAGAAATGGGTGTGAAAGTGGCCGTTAAGCGCGATGGGTGTAGTCAGCAGATCGTAACCAGCGGTGTAGACGCGCTCCAGATGGGTCTCGCCGCGGCTGTCACGCCACACAGGCGGCGCCAGCACTACCAGTTCCACCCCCGGCAGGCGCGCCAATTCCTCCAGCTTGCGCTGGTAAGCGGCAACCACCACTGCTTTGGAGAGCATCGCTATACGCACGTCCCTATTATACCAGCGGGGCCGGATAGTGAGAATTGCATCGGGAGTCAATGCTGTGGTATGATGCGTGTCATAGCTGGGGTCGCCCTACTAACTTGGGCGACTAACGGACTCCATCAACCCCATCGCAAGGAGCAAGCAGCATGGCAGTCAGCAAAGTGATCGACCTCGTCGGCAACTCCACCGTGAGTTGGGAAGATGCCGCACGCAACGCGCTATATGGCGCAGCCAAGAGCCTGCACGGCATCACTAGCCTTGAGATCGTGCAGTACACAGCCAGCATCGTGGAAAACGAGATCGTGGAATATCGGGCGTTGGTCAAAATCGCCTTTGTGGTCGACTGACCGTTTGCCGCCAAAAAGCAACCGGCGGCACAAGTCCGAGGCAATTTGACGACGTAAGCCAGTGATGCTATAATCACGCTTGCGAAAATACGACAAAAGCTAGTCACTCGTGCCAGCAGATGCTGCCGTTGCCCCTGCGCAATCGGCTGGACAGTCTTCCTGGTACGAAGGCCCGGCATCGGGAGCCGGTTCCTCTGAAAACTTCCTCAGTAGTCTTGCTCGCTATTCCGGTGGCGCTGAAAGCCAACGTCCCCAGCATACGCCCAACAACAGTCATGGCGCCGCCGATTGATGCGCCGAGACCGCGCCATAGCCGTTAGATTCCACACCCTGTATAGAACTGATATCTCGCAACTATAATATGACACACTGCGCGCTGATCTGTTGGCCGCGAGCGACGGGTGGTTTTACCTGGGTTATCAACACCTGGGAATCTTGCCTGCTTGTCACCGACCTGTCGTCCGAGACATCGAACGACATCCATCAAAAACAATGCGCTTCGCTGATTAGGAGCAACAAACGTGAATATCTCTGATCTTGAGATGAAAAACCTGGATGAGCTGCAAGCTCTGGCCAGGGAAATGCAGATCACCGGGTTCACCCGTATGAAGAAGGGTGATCTGATCATGCGCCTCTTGCGTGCTAGCGCCGAGGCGCAAGGGTACATCTTCGGGGGCGGCGTCCTGGAGGTTGTTCAGGACGGCATTGGCTTCCTACGCTCCGATCACTTGCTGCCCGGCCGTGAGGACGTGTACGTCTCGCAAAGCCAGATTCGCCGCTTCGGTCTACGCACCGGGGACCTGGTGGTAGGCCAGGTGCGCCCGCCCAAGGAGTCGGAAAAATACTACGGGCTGCTCAAAGTGGAGACGGTCAACGGACTCGACCCGGAAGAGGCGAAGCTGCGTCCTGCCTTCGAGCGTCTGACGCCGATCTTCCCCAACGAGCAAATTATGCTCTCTACCAGCCCTGGCATCCTGGCTACGCGCATGATGGACCTGATCGCGCCCATCGGACGCGGCCAGCGCGGCCTGATCGTGTCGCCTCCTAAGGCTGGCAAGACCATGATCCTTAAGCAGATCGCCAACGGTATGAGCACCAACTACAGCGACCTGCATATGATGGTGGTGCTGATCGGCGAGCGTCCTGAAGAAGTAACCGATATGGATCGCTCGGTCGAGGCCGAGGTGATCAGCTCGACATTCGACGACCCGGTGCAGAGCCACGTGCGTGTGGCAGAGATGGCGCTGGCGCGTGCCAAGCGACTGGTGGAAGGCGGCCGCGACGTGGTGATCCTGCTGGACTCCATCACCCGTCTGGGGCGCGCCTATAACTTGGTGGTTCCTCCCAGTGGCCGCACTCTCTCCGGCGGCCTCGATCCGGCCGCGCTTTACCCGCCCAAAGGCTTCTTTGGCGCTGCGCGCAACATCGAGGAAGGGGGCAGCCTGACCATCATCGCTACGGCCCTCGTGGACACCGGCAGTCGTATGGACGATGTGATCTACGAAGAGTTCAAGGGCACCGGCAACATGGAACTGCACCTGAACCGCCGCATGTCTGAACGCCGCATCTTCCCCGCCTTCGACATCGAGCGCTCGGGCACGCGCCGCGAGGAGTTGTTGATCGACGAACCGACTCTGCAGCGGGTATGGACCATGCGCCGCATGATCGATGCCTTGGGGGGCGGCATGGAAGCACTGCAGCCGCTGCTGGAGCGCATCTCTCGCACCCGAGACAACGACGAGTTCTTGTCAACTCTCCATCTGTCGATGTAGCCTATGCCTCAAAACGACAAACTTATGGCCGATCCGGACCAACCCTGGGACGAAGGCGTAACCCAGGCAGCAAGCCAGCCGGATCAGACTGACACGGGGCAAGACAACCCACTCACTACCTCTTCTGAAACACAACCGACCCGCTTTCTGGTCGCCGCATGGCGCGGTCTTTTGCGCGCCTGGATGACATTCCGCGGCGACAAAGTGACCCCCGTACGTCTGGCCTCGCACCTGGCGCTGTTGTTGATGGCTGTGTTCGTGCTGGTGTTGAGCCGGGTGGAACTGCCGAGCTGGGAGATCGTGCGCATGGCGCCCGCGCCACCTGCCGCGGCCGCCCCGTCGCAAGAACTGGCTTTCGAACCGCTGCCCATCGGCGGCAGTCCTTTGCAGGAAAGCGGCGTGTTGGTGCGCGCGCCTGTGCCCTTCACGGAAATCCCTGATCGACCGCGCGAGGGCGTCATCACCTACACGGTCCAGCTTGACGACACCGTGCTGGGCATTGGCGAGCAGTTCAAGCTCAACCCCAACACCATCCTGTGGGCCAACCTCGAAGACCTCAACAATCCGTTCGTGATGGAAGTCGGGCAGATCTTGCTGATCCCGCCCATCGATGGCGTGCTGCACACGGTCAAAGAGGGCGATACGGTCGATAAGATCGCCAAGCTGTACAAAGCAACGGCTGAAGCCATTGTGGGCTATGCGCCCAACCAGTTAACCAGCGCTGAAGACCCGTTGACCGTGGGCGCAGTGCTGATCGTGCCTGACGGCGACCGCACGCCGCCTGAGCAAGTGGTCGCTGCGCCGGCAGCGCGCGGCGGCACAGGCACGTCGGCCCCCTGGCGCGCGGCGGGGTTCGTCTGGCCCAGCTATGGCCGTCTTACGCAGCGCTTCTACTTGCCTGCCCACCCGGCCATCGACATCGGCGCGCCCACGGGCACACCGGTGGTGGCAGCCGATGAGGGCACAGTGATCACCGCCGGCTGGAGCTCGGTGGGCTATGGCAATCTGATTCTGATCCGCCACCCAGACGGCTACGTGACGCTCTACGCCCACCTGAGCAACATCGGCGTCAGCTATGGCGACTACGTCGCGCGCGGCCAGCGCATCGGCAGCGTCGGCTCCACAGGACGTTCCACCGGCCCGCACCTGCACTTCGAG
>JBFYTD010000327.1:0-3852 GCA_041300885.1 Anaerolineae bacterium
TCACATGCCGGCCACCGCGGCCAGCGTCATCTGCTCCGACTTGGGCACGGCCATCAGCAGGCAGAGGTCGCCGTCTCCTTTGTTGACGAACTGGTGGCGCTCGCGTGGCGGGATGTAGAGCACGTCCCCCTCGCCGATGGCCACCTCGCCCTCGGGACCGACAACTGCGCCGCGGCCGCGCAAAACGAAGACCTCGTCCTCCCAGACGTGGATGTGGACGGGGCCGACCACGCCCGGCGCCAGCTCGTAGAGCTTCAGCGCCGTGCTGGGCGCTTCCTCCAGTTCACTGATCAGCCAGCGCAGGGTGATGCCCGGCTCCTGCTGCTCAGCCTTGACCTTGCGGTAGTTCCTGATGTTCATGCGTACCTCCGATGGTCGAATGGGCCTGCTGGCCAGTGTGCGCAGCGTAGCCAGCAGGTGCTGCGGCGGGCTGCCCTGGCTGACGAACGCGTCAGCGCCGGCCAGCAGCGCGGCCGGCTGCGCCTGGGGCCAGCCGCTGTGTACCACCACGCGCGGATGAAAAGCCAGGGCGTGCAACTGATAGAAGAGCCGGCGCGGCGGCTGCGCCGGCGCAGCGCAGCCGCCTGCGCCCAGTCCCGGCAGCTCCCACGCCAGCAGCACCACATCTGGCCGTTGCGTTTGGGCCAGGGCCAGCAGATCCCCGGCCCGCGTCGCCTCGCCGGCCAGCAGAAGATCCGGCTCCTCGTCCAGCAGACGGCGCAGCGCCGACCGCACCGTCACATGGCTGTCGGCCACCAACACTCGAATCGCGTCGCCGTTGGTTGCTGGGGTGGATCGCATGGCTGGGCCTTTCATCTCGCCCCAGCATACAACAAAAACCCTCTGGACGCACCCGGCGTTCAGAGGGTCTTGGAGCTGTACGAAATGCCAGTGTGTTCAGAAACCGGGTTTTTCCTGTGCGCTCATGACCGTTGTCTTCACGCACACCTTGCTTGGCGCCATGGCGGTTGTGTGCGGGACAAAAACCCGGTTTCTTAGGTCAATCCGCTCTGCAGGGCAATGGCCACGGCCTCGGCCCGGCTACCGGCCTGGAGCTTGGCCAGGATGTTGCTGACGTGGAACTTGGCCGTGGACTCGCTGACCACCAACTGCGCGGCGATGTCGGCGTTGCTCAGCCCCTGCACCAGCAAGGCCAGCACCTGCCGTTCCCGCGCCGTCAGGTCATCGCCGAGTGGCGGCGGGCCGGCCTGGCGCAGCAGCGCCTGGGTCGCCTCCGGCGCCAGGGTGGGCTGGCCGGCCGCCGCCGCGCGGATCGCCTGGGCCAGGTCGCCGGCCGAGATGGTCTTGAGCAGATAGCCGATCGCGCCTGCGCGCAGCGCAGCCTGCACCAACTCGTCCTCAGGAAAGCTGGTCAGGGCGATGACCTGGACCGAGGGAAGGCGCTGGCGGATCAGGCGGATCGCCTCGACGCCGCCCATGCCGGGCATCATCAGGTCCATCAACACCACGTCCGGCTGCACCTCGGCGCACTGGGCCAGCGCGCGTTCGCCACTGTTGGCCTCGCCCACCAGCTCCAAATCGTCGAAGGCCAGCAGGAACAGACGCAGCCCGCCCCGCACCACCGCGTGGTCGTCCACCACCAACACCCGTGTCGGCGTCTCCTGGTTCATCCTGGTTCACTCCTTGTCGCCGCGCCACGTGGCCGTCACCAGGACGCCCTGGCCCGGCTGGCTGGCGATGCTCAGCGTCGCACCGATAGCTTCGGCGCGCTCGCGCATGATGTCCAGCCCCAGGTGGTCCGGCGGCGTCTCGGCCGGATCAAAGCCCTGCCCGTTGTCGCAGACGCACAGCGTCGCCGAGACCAGCGCTTCCTCGCCAAATGGTTGGCACTGCAGGCTCACGCTGACCTGGCTGGCCTCGGCGTGCTTGGCCACGTTGTTCAGCGCCTCCTGGGCGATGCGGTAGAACGCGACCCGAACCGCCGGCGGCAACGGGCAATCGGCCTGTACATCCAGCGCCACCGGCACGCGCGTCCGGCCCACGAAGCCCGCGGCCAGTTGGCCCAGCAGGTCGTCCAGCCGCGCCGCTGGCAGCGCGGCGGGCCGCAGCTCCAGCAGCAGCATGCGCATCTCGGCTAGCGCGCCGCGCGTCAGCTCGCGCAGGTCTTCCAACGCGCGCTCCCCCTCGGCCGGATCGCGCCGCCAGAGCGTCGGCAGCACCTCAGCCGTCAGGCTGGCGGAGAAGAGCACCTGGGTCACCGAATCGTGCAGGTCATGGGCCAGGCGTTGGCGCTCTGAGGCGATGGCCGCCTGCTCCACCTGGGCGCGCAGTTGCGCGTTGCGCAGGGCCAGCGCCGCGTGGTCGCTGAAGGCCACGGCCAGCGCCACGTCCTCCTCAGAGAAGGCGCGCGGCGCGTGGTAGTAGAGGGTGATCGCGCCGTAGACCTCCTCGGTGGCCAGGGGCACGGCGATCAAGGCGCGATAGCGGGTGCCCAGCCGCTCCAGCAAGGCGCGGCGAGGTTGGTCCAGGGGCGGGGCGTCATGGGGCGACAACGCGGCCACGTCTTGCAGCGTCACCGGCCGGCGCTCCAACACGGCCTGGCCGGTCACCGACTGGCCCACAGGAATGCGTGCGTCTGCCACATAGCCCGGCTCCAGCCCTTGGGCGCGCTGGATGGTCAGCAGTCCCTGGTCGGCGTGCAGGCGGTAGATGGCCACTGCCTCGGCGTCGAGCAAGGCGCACGCCTCGGCCATGACGTGGTCCAGGATCGCCTCGAGTGGCTGGCCGGAGTTGAGCACGGTCAGCATCCGCCGCAGGCTGTCGGCCACTTGCTGGCGTCTTTTCTCTGCATGAGCCGGGAGTAGATCATTCATTACGACAAGATCATATAGTATTTTATAAAATTTGACAACTTTTCGCGATGGTTGTATCCTGTTGCACAATCGATCCGTACCAAATACCCTATCCCCAACCCTAACCAGCAACATCCCGCCATTAAACTACCATGGCCGACCGACTACTAACCACCCGTGAACTGCAAGAGCATCTGCAACTGGACCGTGTGACCATCTACCGCATGGTCAAGGAGGGCGAGCTGCCGGCGCTGCGCGTGGGCGGCCAGTGGCGCTTCTCGGCCGAGGCCATCGACCGCTGGCTGGCCGGTCAGCAAGGCGAGCCCGCGCCCAGACTGAACATGCGCGAGCCCGCGCCCGATCTGGAGAACCTGGAGCTGGACGACCTGATCGATGTCGCGACCCTACAGGCGATCCAAAACCAGTTCGCCCAGTTGGTGGGCGTGGCGGCCTTCATCACCGACCTGGAGGGCCAGCCCTTCGCGGCGTGCAGCCGCTGCAGCCGCTTCTGCCAGATCATCCACAGCCGGCCCGAGGGCATGGCGGCCTGCCAGGAGTCGTGGCGATCGATTGCGCTGCTGGACACGGAGGACGCCGCGATCCACATCTGCCACGCGGGCATCCAGTACGCCAGCGCGCCGGTCAGCGTCGGCCGGCTGCGCTTTGGCCTGGTCACGGCCGGCCAGTTCTTCACGGAACCCCCCGACCCCGACATCTTTCGCCAGCGTGCGTTGGCCACCGGCGCGCGCCTGGGCGTGTCAGGCGAAGCGCTGTCCAGGGCCGTGGACAGCCTGACCATCCTCTCCCACGACCAAGCCATGCAGATCACCAACCTCTTGCAGACCATCGCCAACGCCATCTCCAGCATCGGCTATCAGAGCTACCAGGCCCGGCAAACGCTGGCGCGCATTGCAGAGCTGACCGCGCGGGTGAGTGAAAAGTAGACAGGTAGACAAGTAGACAGGTAAACAAGGCGCCTGTGGAGTATTGTTGCGTAGCAAGCGATGGTCTGTGACGGTCCTTGTTCGCCGCTCACTTC
>JBFYTD010000328.1:0-3848 GCA_041300885.1 Anaerolineae bacterium
GTGGTCTCCAACGAGATCATCAGCCACACCGACTGGCTGCCCACCCTGCTGGCCGCGGCCGGCGAGCCGGAGATCAACGAGAAGCTGAAGCAGGGCCATCAGGCCGGCGACAAGCACTTCAAGGTGTACATCGACGGCTACAACTTCCTACCCTACTTCACGGGCCAGGCGGACAAGGGGCCGCGCCAGGGGATCATCTACTTCTCCGACGACGGCGACCTGGTCGGGCTGCGCTACGACAACTGGAAGTTCGTCTTCGCCGAGCAGCGCGTCCAGGGCACGGTGATGATCTGGGCCGAGCCCTTCACCTTCCTGCGCATCCCCAAGATCTTCAACCTGCGCACCGACCCCTTCGAGCGGGCGGACATCACCTCCAACACCTACTGGGACTGGATGATCGACCGCGTCTACCTGACCTACGCCGCGCAGTACATCGTGCGCGAGTTCCTGGGGACTTTCAAGGAGTTCCCGCCGCGCATGAAGGCGGCCAGCTTCACCGTCGACGACGTGCTGAAGAAGATGGAGCAGAGTTTCGACTACTAGCCTTCGAGGCGCCGGGCACTTTCGAAGTGCCCGGCGCCTATCGTGTGGTAGATACTCTCAAGAAAGAGAGAGTCTGTTAATGAAAATACGTGCATTTCTCGTGGTCTGTGCCATCGGATTGGCGCCAGTTGCGCTTAGCTATGGGGTCGTGCCAGCGGTCAGTCTGGATGTCCTCTTCGGAATCACCGTGGATAGCACAAACCTTGCCAACATCATGCGCGCCATAATGGGACTCTACTTCGGTATGATTGTGATCTGGTTGTGGGGCGCTTTCAGCATGCCGATGGCAGGACCGGCACTAGTCAGTTGCGCGGTATTTATGCTCGGACTTGCTGCCGGGCGCACTTTGAGTTTCGTCCTGGACGGTATGCCGCACTGGTTACTCGTCCTCTATGCCGTGATTGAGGTCGTTCTGGGGGCGATCGCAATTGTACTTTACCGGACGCATATTTCTACAGACGCGTCGGGGGCAAGACTATGAACGGTCTTTCAGCACCATCCTGCCACTGGTGCTGAAAGATGTGTACCAGTAGAGCATCCCCAATTGGTCCACGTGTACCGATTGGGCAATCCGCCCGCACAACTTTAGGAGGCTTCCACATGCACAAGTCGCTGGATCAAGCTCTGTCTTACTCAAATCGGTGGCTCGACCTGATTAAGAACCCGGTCGTGAACGAGGAACAGGGCAAACAGATAATCGAAGAAAGCACGAGCAACTTCGCCGAGTACTTCAATCGAGGCTGGCTCGACTACCGCAAGTCGGTGACCGAGGCGGGCGACTGGGCCGTGATTGAGTGGAGCGGCGACGGCGCAGTCTTTCGCGACATCCTGGGTCGTGAGTACATCGACTGCCTCGGCGGCTACGGGATGATGGATCTTGGTTGGGGCCATCCGGAAGTGATCGCCGCGGTGAAGGCACAGCTCGACCGCACCCCCATGCCCAGCCAGGAACTGATCGATCCGCTGCGCGGGGTACTGGCCCGGCTGATGGCCGAGATCACCCCCGGCGACATCAAGTACAGTTTTTTCGGCGCCTCGGGCACCGATGCGATCGAGGGCGCGCTCAAGTTGGCCAAGATGTACACCCGCAAGAGCGGCTTCATCGTTGCGGTCAAAGCGTTTCACGGGAAAACCATGGGCTCGTTGAGCATGATCGGTAAGGCCGACTTTCGCCAGCCGGTCGGCCTGCTTTACGGCGGCCCGGTCTATCACGTGCCCTACGGTGATGCCGACGCGGTGGAGAAGCAGCTCGACATCTGCCACCAGGTCGGCGTCGATATCGCCGCCGTGCTGATGGAGCCGATCCAGGGCGAGGCGGGCGCTATCGTGCCGCCAGACGACTTCTGGCCGCGGCTGCGGGAGATGACCAAGGCCTACGGCGTCCTGTTGATCGCCGACGAGGTGCAGACAGGCCTGGGCCGCACCGGCAAGTTGTGGGGCGTCGATCATTGGAATGTGGCGCCGGACATCCTCACGGTGGCGAAATCGCTGGGCGGCGGCGTGATGCCGGTGAGCGCCTTCTGCTCGACCGAGGAGATCTGGCAGGTGATGATGTACCCCAACCCGTACATCCACACCACGACGACAGGCGGCGGGGGTCTGGCGTGCAGCGCGGCCATCGCGGCGATCAACGTGACGCTGCGCGACCGGCTGTGGGAAGTAGCCGCGGCCAAGGGCGCGTACCTGATTCCCAAGCTCAACGCGTTGGCCGCGCAGTATCCGCAGATTTATCACGGTGTCACCGGCAAGGGGTTGCTCATCGGCCAACATTTCCACAACGCTAAAATAGGCTACAAGGTGGCGTCCGGGCTCTTCAAGCGCGGCGTCGTGGTGGCCGGCACCCTGAACAGCGCGCACACCATCCGCATCGAGCCGCCGCTGGTCATCACCTACGAGCAGATCGACGCAGTGCTGGATCGGTTGGCGGATACGCTGGCGGAGATTAAGCGGGCAATGTAGGGCGTGGTGCGTGGAATGCATTTTGGAATTCGCTCTCGTTGATCTATTTTGAATACCAAACTTGATTTGACCTCGCCCGTTGTGGCGGATATTGTCCGGGACTTCTACGACAAACATCCGTATCCACAGCCCATCGATAACCTCGATCAATATCGCCGGCTCTGGCAGGATCCCCAGCGCCGCCGCGCGGATTATCGTCTGTTCTGGCCCACCCGATCCTATCGCGACGATTACACGATTCTCATCGCCGGGTGCGGTACTTCGCAAGCGGCCAAGCATGCCCTGCGCCAGCCCACCTGCCACGTGGTCGGCATTGACATCAGCGAGACGAGCGTCCGTCATACCGATACGCTCAAGCGCAAATATCGCCTGATCAATCTGGAGGTCCAGCAACTGCCCGTCGAACGGGTCGGCGAGCTGGGCCGGCGCTTCGACAAGATCGTCTGCACCGGCGTGCTGCACCACCTGCCTGACCCGGACGCAGGGCTGCGCGCCTTGCAGGCGGTGCTGGAACCCGACGGCGCCCTGCACCTGATGGTCTACGCCCCCTACGGGCGGGCGGGCGTCACCCTGTTGCAGGACTACTGCCGGCGCCTGGGCATCGGCCACAGCGCCCAGGAGATCCGCGACCTGGCGGCCACGCTGACCGCCCTGCCGCGTGCCCATCCGCTGGCCCGCCTGCTAGCCGAATCGCCCGACTTCCAAAGCCCGGACGGTCTGGCCGATGCGCTGCTCAACCCGCAGGACCGGGCCTACAGCGTGCCGCAGCTTTTCGACTGGCTCCAACGCGGCGGGCTGCGCTTTGGCCGCTGGCTGCGGCAGGCGCCCTACCTGGCGCAGTGCGGCAGTCTGGCAGGCACGCCCCACGCCGCCCGCCTGGCCGCGTTGCCGCCGATGGAACAGTATGCTGCGGTCGAGCTGTGGCGCGGCACGATGCTGCGCCACAGCCTGATCGCCTACCGGGCTGACCGGCCCGGGGACAGTCACCTGCCGCGCTTCGACCAGGACGACTGGCTGGGCTATGTACCGCTGCGCCTGCCGGAAACGATCAGCGTGCGGGAGCGCCTGCCCGCCGGCGCAGCGGCTGCGTTGATCAACCGCAGCCACAGCGACCCGGACCTGGTCCTGTTCGTCGACGCGGCCGAGCTGCAGATGGTCGAAGCCATCGATAGCCAACGTTCCATCGCCGACATCGTCCAACGTTTGGTCGATCCCGCTTCCCCGCGACGCACGCTGCGCGAGCGGGCCCGCAGCCTGTTCCAGCGGCTGTGGTGGTACGATCAAGTCGTGTTCGACGCCGCGCCAGGATGATGACAGGCCAGACTTGCCACGAATTACACGAATTT
>JBFYTD010000329.1:0-3844 GCA_041300885.1 Anaerolineae bacterium
TGCGCCGCAGGACGCGTTCATCGTCCAGCGCCTGCGCCAGGCCGGCGCCGTGATCCTGGGCAAGGCCAACCTGAGCGAGTGGGCCAACTTTCGCTCCAACCGTTCCAGCAGCGGCTGGAGCAGCCAGGGCGGGCTGACCCGCAACCCCTACGCGCTGGACCGCAGCGGCTGCGGCAGCAGCACCGGCTCAGCCGTGGCCGTGGCCGCCGATCTGTGCGTGGCCGCCATCGGCACCGAGACCGACGGCTCCATCACCTGCCCGGCGGCCGTCAACGGCATCGTCGGCCTCAAGCCCACCCTGGGCCTGCTCAGCCGCAGCGGCGTCATCCCCATCGCCCACAGCCAGGACACGGCTGGCCCCATGGCGAGCTCGGTGACGGATGCGGCGATTCTGCTGGGCGTGCTGGCCGGCGAGGACGCGCGCGATGCGGCTACGGCAGTGGGCAGTAAACAGTTGCCAGCAAACAGTAAGGCGGAGTATCTGGCGGATGACTCACTGATCACTGATCACCGTTCACTGTTTACTGACTACACCCAGTTCCTCCACAAGGACGGCCTGCGCGGCGTGCGCATCGGTGTGGCGCGGCAGTACTTCGGTCATTACCCCAAGGTCGACGTGGTCATGGAGGCCAGCCTGGCGGCCATGCGCGGGCTGGGCGCTGAGCTGATCGACCTGGCCGCACCCCTGCCCGACGACGAGATCGGCAAGCATGAGCTGGAGGTGTTGCTCTACGAGTTCAAGGCTGACCTGGACGCCTACCTGGCCGGCCGGGGCCCGGACGCGCCGGTCAAGTCCATGGCCGAGGTGATCGCCTTCAACGACACCCACGCCGCCCAGGTGATGCCCTTTTTCGGCCAGGAGCGCATGCTGCAGGCCCAGGCCAAGGGGCCATTGACCGACGAGGTCTACCTGCAAGCGCTGGCGACCAGCAAGCGGATGGCCGGCGTTGAAGGCATCGACAAGGCGCTGGCCGCGCAGCAACTCGACGCCATCGTCGCGCCCACCACCGGCCCGGCCTGGCCCATCGACCTGGTCAACGGCGATCACAGCATCGGCAGTTGCACGACACCCGCGGCCGTGGCCGGCTATCCGCACATCACCGTGCCGGCCGGCTTCGTTTTCGGCCTGCCCGTGGGCATCTCCTTCTTCGCCGGCGCGTGGAGCGAACCGACCCTGCTGCGCCTGGCCTACGCCTTCGAGCAGGCCACGCAGGCGCGGCGCACGCCAGCGTTTCTGCCCACGGTGGACCTGAGTGGCGAAGGACGGTGAGCTGGCCGTGCCCAACGACCTTGTCATCACGCTGCTGATCCTGTTCGTCGCAGCCGTCCTGCTGCTCAGCGATCGCGTGCGCGCCGACCTGGTGGCGCTGCTGGTGGCGGTCGCGCTAGGCGTGAGCGGTGTGCTGGCCCCGCGCGAGGCGTTCTCCGGCTTCAGCAGCTCGGCCGTGGTAACCATGGCCGCGATTTTCGTGCTGGTGGCCGGCCTGCAGGTCACCGGCGTCACCCGCCAGGCGGGACTGCTCTTGCAGCGCCTGGCCGGCGATGACGAGCGCCGCCTGCTGGTGGCTGTGATGGCCATCGGCGCACTGTTGTCGCTCTTTATGAACAACATCGCCGCCGCGGCTATCCTCCTGCCGGCTGTCTCGGGCCTGGCCAGCCGCACGCAAGTTCGGCTCTCGCGTCTGCTGATGCCGCTGGCCTTCGCCACCATCCTGGGCGGCATGGCGACCCTGTTCACTACCACCAATATCATTGTTAGCGGCATTCTGCGCAGCCAGGGCCTGCCCGGCTTTGGCGTGCTGGATTTTCTCCCAGTCGGCGGGCCAATGGCCCTGGCTGGCATCGTCTTCGTGATACTGGTGGGGGTGCGGCTCTTGCCAACGCGGCAGGGCATGGACGGCCGGCGTCCCGCAGCGACCGGCCACCCTGACCTGGTGGGCGTCTATCGGCTGGATGAGCGGTTGTTTCGCGCTCGTGTGCCGGCCAGCTCGGTGCTCATTGGCCGTCCCATCGCCGCCAGCCCGCTGCGCGAGCGTTTTGGCGTTAATGCGGTGGCCATCGAGCGCAACGGTGCGCTGATTCCCGTAACATCGCCTGAGACCATCGTCGCCCAGGACGACGTGATTGTGCTGGAGGGCAACCTCGACGAGTTCAGCCGGCGCGATGTCGAGCCCTATCTGGAGATACTGCCGCCGCGCCAGTGGACCGAGGGCGACCTGGAAACGGATGCGGTCGTGGTCGTGGAGGCGGTCTTGGCGCCGCGCTCAGGGCGGCTGGGCCAGACCCTGCGCGCGGCGCGCTTCCGCGACAAGTACGGCATGGCAGTGCTGGGCATCTGGCGCCAGGGCCGGCCGCTGCGCACAAACTTGGGCGACCTGCCCTTGCAGTTTGGCGATGCGCTGCTGCTGCAAGGGCCGCGCGAGCGGGTGGCGCTGCTGGAGACCGAGCCTGACTTGATCATCCTGGCCGGCGAGGCCGAACGCGGCCCGGCGCTCATGCCCGACAAGGGCAGGCTAGCAGTGGGCCTCATGACAATGACGCTGGTGCTGGCCACCCTCAACCCGGTGTTGGTCGGCGAGATCATGCTGGCCGGCGCGCTGGTCATGGTGCTGGTGCGGCTCCTGACCATGGATCAGGTTTACAACGCCATCGAGTGGCGCAGCATCTTCCTGGTGGCTGGCCTGCTGCCGCTGGGCCTGGCCATGGCCGAGAGCGGAGCGGCCGCGCTGCTGGCCGAGCGCCTGGTCGCCTGGCTCAACCCGCTGGGGCCGGCGGCGCTGCTGGCCGGGCTGGCGCTGCTGGCGGTGCTGCTGACCCAGGTCATCAACGGCGCGGCCGTGGCTAGCGTCATCACGCCCGTGGCCATCCAGGCCGCACAGCAGACAGGGCTGGACCCGCGCGCCTTTGCCATGGGCGTGGCGCTGGCTTGCTCGATGGCCTTCATGACGCCGCTGGGTCACGCGGTCAACGTCCTGATCATGGGCCCGGCCGGCTACCGCTTCGGCGATTTCTTGCGCATCGGCCTGCCCTTGACGGCGGTCGTTTTTGCAGCGTTGATGCTGCTTTTGCCCGTGGTGTGGCCCTTGGCTCAAGGGTAATCCAGGGGCTGGATCGGAGAGAATTATCTATGAGCAACCACGTGATCGTCGCCGGCGTCGGCATGACGCCTTTCGTCAAACCGGGCACCGAAGAGCCCTACACCGTCATGGGCGCCAAGGCCGTGCGCATGGCGCTGGAGGACGCCGGACTGGGCTATGAGCAGATCCAGCAGGCATACGCGGGCTACGTCTACGGCGACAGCACGGCCGGCCAGGCCGTGCTCTACAACGTGGGCATGACCGGCATCCCGGTGATCAACGTCAACAACAACTGCTCCACCGGCTCGACAGCGCTCTACCTGGCCCGGCAAGCGGTGCAGTCAGGCGTGGCCGAGTGCGTGCTGGCTGTGGGCTTCGAGCAGATGGCGCGCGGGGCCATCGACAGCGTCTTCCAGGACCGGCCCGCGCCGCTGGGCAGGTTCGTGGACCTGGCCGATGCGCTACAAGGACACTCTGAGTCGCCGATGGCCATCCGGCTGTTCGGCGGCGCGGGTGCGGAGTACCAGGAGCGCTACGATACGCAGGACGAGACCTTCGCCCGCATCGTGGTCAAGGCCCGGCGCCACGCCCAGTTCAACGAGCGCTCGATCTTCCGCAAGCAACTGACGGTGGAGGAAGTGCTGGCCTCGCCGCGTTTTACCGGGCCGCTGACGCGCTTGCAGTGTTGCCCACCCACCTGCGGCGCGGCTGCAGCCGTGGTCTGTTCCGAGGACTTCGCCCGCCGCCACGGTCTGGACAGCACCGTG
>JBFYTD010000330.1:0-3826 GCA_041300885.1 Anaerolineae bacterium
CACGCAGTGCTGACCAACAAAGGGCCGGTGGCGCTGGCCTACCGTGAGCTGGCTGAGCTGGCCGCGACCCAGGGCGTGCAGTTCCGTTTCGAGGGCACGGTGATGAGCGGCACGCCGACGATACGGCTGGCCCAAAAAGCTCTGGCCGGCTGCGAGATTCTCGAGGTCAAGGGTATCCTCAACGGCACCACCAACTACATCCTGACCCAGATGGAGCGCGGCCAGAGCTACGTCGACGCGCTGGCCGAGGCGCAGCGGCTAGGCTACGCCGAGGCCGACCCGACAGCCGACGTGGAGGGCTGGGACGCGGCCGGCAAGACGGTGATTCTGGCTAACGTGCTGCTGGGCGGCGACCTGCGCGTGGCCGACGTGGAGCGCACCGGCATCAGCGGGCTGACCCTGGCCGACGTGGAGGCGGCCAAAGCAGCCGGTGAGCGCTGGAAGCTGATCGCTCGCGTTTGGCAGGAGGCCGGCCTGACCAAGGCCAGTGTCCAACCCACCCGCCTGCCGCTCAGCCACCCCCTGGCCGGCGTCTCCGGCGCGGTCAACGCTTGCACCTACACCACCGACCTGTTGGGCGACGTCACCCTGGTCGGCCCCGGCGCAGGGCGGATGGAGACGGGGTATGCGGTGTTGGGCGATTTGCTGGATATTGCAGTGGGAACATAAAGTGTCAGGTGTCGAAGTGTCATGTGTCATGTGCCAAGTGTTAGCTTTCAGATGCACACAAGATCATGCATACTTGGCGCTCTGACACCTTGACACTTGACACCTTAACACTTGACACCCCCTCAAGGAGCCCCCAATGCCCCACACCTTCCAAACCATCATCGAGCCCTTCAAGATCAAGACCGTCGAGCCGGTGCACTTCACGACCTATGAGCACCGCGAGCAGGCGCTGCGCGCGGCCGGCTATAACCTGTTCTTATTACACGCCGACGACGTGCTGATCGACCTGCTGACCGACAGCGGCACGGGCGCGATGTCGTCGGAACAGTGGGCGGGCATGATGCGCGGCGACGAGAGCTACGCAGGCGCCAGATCGTTCTACCGCTTCGAGGCCGCGGTGCAGAGCATCACCGGCTACACACACGTCATCCCCACGCACCAGGGCCGCGCGGCCGAGCGCATCCTGTTCGGCGTGCTGTGCCGGCCGGGGGACGTTGTGCCCAACAACAACCACTTCGACACGACCCGCGCCAACGTGGAACACCGCGGGGCCGAGGCGCGGGATCTGGTGGCCGAACCGGGCCGCCAGCCGGCCTTAATCCACCCCTTCAAGGGCAACATCGACCTGGACGCGCTGGCGCGCACCATCGACGAGGTGGGCGTCGACAAGATCCCACTGGTGATGTTGACCGTGACCAACAACGCGGGCGGCGGCCAGCCGGTGAG
This sequence comes from Anaerolineae bacterium, assembly GCA_041300885.1. GTDB lineage: Bacteria > Chloroflexota > Anaerolineae > JAAEKA01 > JAAEKA01 > JAAEKA01. The sequence continues at coordinate 1,396 of JBFYTD010000330.1, forward strand.
CATGGCCAACATCCGCGCGGTCAGCGAGCTGTGCAAACGGCATGGCCTGCTCTTCATCCTGGACGCCTGCCGCTTCGCCGAAAACGCCTGGTTCATCAAGGAGCGGGAGGAAGGCTACGCGGACAAGGCGCCGCTGGAGATCGCGCGCGAGCTGTTCAGCTACGCCGACGGCTGTACCATGAGCGCCAAGAAGGACGGCCTGGCCAACATCGGCGGCTTTCTTGCCCTCAACGACCCGCCCTACGCCGGGGAGCGCCTGGACGACCTGCCGCAGCGCTGCAAAAACCAATTGATCCTGACCGAGGGCTTTCCCACCTACGGCGGGCTGGCCGGCTACGACCTGGAGGCCATCGCCGTGGGTCTGCGCGAGGTGCTGCACGAGGACTACCTGCGCTACCGCATCCGTTCGACAGCTTACCTGGGCGACAAGTTGACTGCCGCCGGCGTGCCCATCGTCCAGCCGCCCGGCGGCCACGCCATCTACATCGACGCGCGCGCCATGCTGCCCCACATCCCGCCTCACCAGTACCCCGGCCAGGCGCTGGCGGTGACCATGTACGTCGAGGCCGGCATCCGGCCGGTGGAGATCGGCCAGGTGGTCTTTGGCCGGGCCACGGCCGACGGCAGCCCCGAAGCGCCTGCGCCGCTGGACCTGGTGCGGCTGACCATCCCGCGGCGGGTATATACCCAAAGCCACATCGACTACGTGGCCGAGGCGCTGGCCTACATCGCCGGCCAGCGCGAGCAGATCCGCGGCCTGCGCATCACCTGGCAGGCGCCGGTGCTGCGGCACTTCACGGCGCGCTTTGAGGTGGTGTGACGCTATTCCAGGGATTGGAAATCCCAGGCTGAGACTAAGAAGCGGCCTCAGCCGCTGCAGAGGTATGTCTGTCAAGCCCTGAGGGGCTTTGAGGTTTCAGCAATGAAGAATCCCCTGATAGCTGTACGCAGGGGGATTCTTCACTGGCGTTGAGTGGACTCAAATTCGTTGGGCGCTTGCTACGGCATGGTTGCTAACGACATTGGCCGCTCGACCCGTTCAGCATGACACCTCGCGCGCTGTCAGGTGACCAATCGGGTGAACGCGAGATCAAGGGTCGGTTGCTCGTTTTGGCCGTATGGCAAGGGGTGATACAATGCGCTTCCTACATCACTTGTCGCTAAGGAGCGCCCACGTTTGGAACCTTCTGCCTCCTTCGCCGCCAAACGCCCCACGGGCATGAGCGCCTTCATCGTAGTCTGGCTGGGCCAGATCGTCTCGGTGCTGGCCAGCAGCATGAGCCAGTTCGGCCTGACCATCTGGATGTACCAGCAGACCGAAAGCGCCCTGGCCATGGGGCTGATGCAGGTGGCCTTCATCCTCCCCTTCCTGCTGCTCTCGCCCATCGCCGGCGTGATGGTGGACCGCTACAACCGCAAGCTGATGATGATGGTCAGCGACTTCACCGCGATCCTGGCCACCGGCAGCGTGTTCATCCTGCTGATGCTGGGCCGGCTGGAGTTCTGGCATCTCTACATCGCGGCCGCGCTCAACGGCATCGGCAATACCTTCCAGTGGCCGGCCTACTCCGCGGCCATCAGCACCATGGTGCCCAAGGAGCAGTACAGCCGGGCTAACGGGCTAATGTCGTTGATGGAGGCGGGGCCGGGCGTGCTGGCGCCGCTGTTGGCTGGCATGTTTTTGCCGCTGATCGGCCTTGTGGGCATTCTCAGCATCGACGTGATCACCTTCTTCTTCGCCATCGGCGCGCTGCTGCTGGTCGTCGTGCCCCAGCCGGTGCGCACTGAAGCGGGCGAAGAAGCGCGCGGCAGCCTGCGGCACGAGGCGGCCTATGGCTTTCGCTACATCTTCAAACGGCCGAGCCTGCTGGGCCTGCAGATGGTCTTCTTCTTCGGCAACCTCTTCTTCGGTATCGCCTTCACCCTGCTGGCCCCCATGGTGCTGGCCCGCACCGGCAGCAACACCGTCATCTTCGGCCTGGTAGAATCGGCCGGGGCCATCGGCGGCGTGACCGGCGGCATCTTTATGAGCATCTGGAGCGGCTTCAAGCGCCGCGTCAACGGCGTGCTGCTGGGCTGGATGATCAGCTCGCTGGGATTGATGCTGATTGGCGTCGGCCAGGGGCTACCCATCTGGCTGCCCGCCATGTTCGTGACCTCGCTGGTCAGTCCGTTGGTCAACACGTCGAACCAGGCCATCTGGCAGTCCAAGGTGGCGCCCGACGTGCAGGGCCGGGTCTTCTCGGCTCGCCGGCTGATCGCCTGGTTCACCAACCCCATCTCGCCCATCATCGCCGGCGTGCTGGCCGACTTCGTCTTCGAGCCGGCCATGAGCGCCGACACCGCCATGGCCGCGATCTTTGGCCCGCTGGTGGGAACCGGGCCGGGCGCGGGCATGGGGCTGATCATGCTGCTGTGTGGCCTGCTGGGC
>JBFYTD010000331.1:0-3791 GCA_041300885.1 Anaerolineae bacterium
ACGCCGAAAAGTGGGAGGTAGTCAAGCTGGGCAGCCGCTTCCTGCCGGTGGATCAGCTACCCCCGGACCCCGACGGCCGGCGCTTGCTGCCCATGTGGGTGGCCGACATGGACTTCGCCTGCCCGCAGCCGGTGATCGACGCGCTGGTTGCACGGGCCAGCCACGGCATCTTCGGCTACAACTGGCCCGGTCCCTCCTATCGCCAGGCTGTGGTCGACTGGATGGCCCGCCGCCATGGCTGGCCCATCGAGCCGGAGTGGATCCTTACCACCCCTGGCGTGGTGCCGGCGCTCAATATGCTGGTGCGCACCTTCGTCGCCCCCGGCCAGAAGGTGCTGGTGCAGCCGCCGGTCTACTATCCGTTCTACACGGCGATCGGCAACAACGCTGCTATGATAGCACGCAACCCGCTGCGCTACGTGGATGGCCGCTACAGCATCGACTTCGCCGGCCTGGAGGCGCAGGTCAGCCAGCCCGATGTGGCCATGCTGATCCTGTGCAGCCCGCACAACCCAGTAGGCCGCGTCTGGACACCCGACGAGCTGCGCCGGCTGGGCGAGTTGTGCCTGGCCCATGACGTGCTGGTGGTGGCCGACGAGATCCACGGCGATCTGATTTACCCCGGCCAGCGCTTCACACCCTTCGCCACGTTGGACGATGCGCTGGCGCACAACGCCATCACCTGCACCGCGCCCAGCAAGACCTTCAACCTGGCCGGCCTGGCCACCAGCAATATCATCATTCCAAACCCTGAATTGAGGCTTCGATTCGAGCGCACGCTGAACAGCAACGGGCTGCACGGCGTCAACACCTTCGGTATGGTGGCCTTGGAAGCGGCCTATACCCACGGCGAAGAATGGCTGGCGCAGGTGATGGACTACATCGCCGGCAACTTCCGGTACTTGCGCGACTTCGCGGTCCAACACCTGCCGCAGATCGACGTGATCGAGCCGGAGGGCACTTACCTGGTGTGGTTGGACTGCCGCAGGCTGGGCCTGGACAAGGACGCATTGGGGCGCTTGATGCTGGACGAGGCCCGTGTCTTCCTGGACGAGGGCTATATCTTCGGCCCCGCAGGCGAGGGCTTCGAACGCATCAACATTGCCTGTCCCCGCTCGATTCTCGTCGAGGCCTTGCAACGAATCAAGGCCGCCATCGACAGCCTGCCCCATGAGCGCTAGCCGTAACCCGACCCACGAGGATACACCTCCTATGCGACTAGGCATCCTGGGCGGCACCTTCGACCCAATCCACATCGGCCACTTGATCCTGGCCGAAGAGGCGTGGCATCAGCTTGGCCTGGACAAGGTGCTGCTGACGCCGGCAGCCGATCCGCCCCACAAGCGCGACCAGGGCAAGTCGCCGGCCGAGCACCGGGTCAGGATGGTCGAGCTGGCCATCGCCGACAACCCGCACCTGGCGCTGTCACGGGTTGACGTCGACCGCCCTGGCCCGCACTACACGCTGGACATGGTGCAACTGCTGCTGAAGCAGCATGGCCCCGGCATCGAGCTCTACTTTCTGATGGGCCTCGACTCGCTGGTCGACTTGCCTACCTGGCACAAACCGCTCGATCTGATGCAGCAGTGCCATCTGGTGGCATTCAGCCGGCCCGATGCCGAATTCGACTGGACTACGCTGGAAGCAGCCTTGCCGGGCATACGCAGCCGGGTGGTTCTTCTGCCTATGCCGCTGCTGCAAATCTCAGGCAGCGACCTGCGCCAGCGGGCGCGGCACGGCCAGCCGCTACGCTACCAGGTGCTGCCTCAGGTGGAGCAGTACATCCAACAGCAGAAGCTCTACCAACGTCCGTGGAACGGCGACGAGGAGCAGGACGCGGCCGACTGATTGCTGCTTTGCGACCGATGCGGAAGAAAGCATACGGCGTCTGGCCATAGCCGCGGTTATGATCGTAAATAACCAACCCAAGACTTCAGAAGTCGCCGCCTTCGTGATAAATCAGATTTGTCGCTCCAAACTGCGCCTTTCCGAGTTCTGCGGCGACTTCCGAAGTCTGAGTACTACGAACGGTTGACAAGCTCACGCCAAGCCGCAAAAATGGGACCGGTTTTCCGGTCCCTTCCCCCCTTTGCGTTTTTTGCGCCTTTGCGTGAGACGCCTTTGATCCGTCCAAAACAACATAGAAACCGCAGCGAGAAAAGAAGTGAGACCATGCCTCTAGAAACAACTTTGTACACCCGCGTTGGCGACGACGGCTACACCGGCGTGCTGGGCCGCGAGCGCGTCGCCAAGTATGACCTGCAACCGGTGGCCTATGGCACGGTGGACGAGCTGTCGGCCCTGCTGGGCCTGGCCCGCACCGCCGTCCAGCACACCTGCTCCAACGATATTCTGCTGGAGGTGCAGCGCGACCTGTACGCGGCCATGGCCGACCTGGCCACCACGCCCGAGGCGGCAGAAAAGGCTGGCGTGCGCCTCTACGAGCCGCGCATCGACTGGCTGGAGGGCATCATCGACGAGGTAGGCCGCATGGTAGAGATCCCGCCAGCCTTCATCGTCTCCGGCGACAGCCACACCGGCGCGTTGCTGGACGTGGCCCGCACGGTTAGCCGGCGCGCCGAGCGCCACGTAGCCAAGCTGCACCACCAGGCCATGCTCAGCAACCCGGTGGTCCTGCGTTACCTCAACCGCCTGTCCTCTCTGCTTTTCGTGTTGTCCCGGCTGGAAGACAAAGAAGCCGGCGTGGAGCAGTTCACGCTGGCCAAGTGGGAAAAGCGCACCTAGCACGTCATGCGTAACACGTAACCCGGAAGTGCTCGTACGCGACCCTACTCCGGGTTACGTGTTACGGGTTACGGCACACCCGACTCTTCTCATTTCACGCACCACGTTTCACGGAGCACTCTCATGTCCCCCAAACTCGGCGCCCACATGTCCGCTGCTGGCGGCGTCAGCAAGGCCTTCGAACGCGGCCAGTCCATCGGCTGCGAGACCATGCAAATCTTTACCCGCAACCAGAACCGCTGGGATAGCAAGCCGCTGGACCCGGCCGAGATCGCGCGCTGGCACGCGGCCAGTCAGGAGACCGGCATCGCGCCGGCCATCTCCCACGCCTCGTATCTGATCAACCTGGGCTCGCCTGACGATGCGCTATGGGAGAAATCCATTGCTGCGCTGGTGGACGAGTTGCAGCGGGCCGAAGCGCTGGGTTTATTGGGCGTGGTGCTGCACCCCGGCGCGCACATGGAGCAGGGCGAGAAGGTTGGCATCGCGCGCGTTGCAGCCGGGCTGGATCGCGCCCATGCGGCCACGGCCGGCTTCGCTACGCTGACCCTGCTGGAGATCACCGCCGGCCAAGGCACGACCCTGGGCTACAAGTTCGAGCATCTGGCCGCCATGCGAAGCCAGGCGGTCGATCCCGGCCGCATCGCTGTGTGCTTCGACACCTGCCACGCCTTCGCGGCCGGCTATGACTTTCGCACGGCCGAGGGCTACGCGGCCATGATCGACGCCTTCGACCGCACGATCGGCCTGGATCTGCTTAAATGCTTCCACTTCAACGACAGCAAAGGCACGCTGGGCAACCGCAAAGACCGCCACGAGCACATCGGCCAGGGCGGAATCGGCCTCGACGGCTTCGCCCACATCCTCAACGACCCGCGCTTCGCCGCCGTGCCTATGATCCTGGAAACGCCCAAGAGCGACGACATGCACGAGGACGTGGAGAATCTGGCTGTGCTGCGGGGATTGATCCAGGCGCAGGGCTGACGGCGCTGAGTCTACTGGCTTACCAGCCCTGCGCGTCGAAGCTGGCCCAGGAAGAGACCGGC
>JBFYTD010000332.1:0-3811 GCA_041300885.1 Anaerolineae bacterium
CCCAGCACCCTGCACATCACTGTCAACGGCGTGACACTGCCCGACAGCCAAAACCAGAACCGGATTCAGTTCCAGATCACCACGGGCACAGGACAAGTGGAGCAGAGCAGCGCCTACGTGGTGGCTGTCGATACGGTCGCGCCCGGGCCGCCCACTTCCATGGTCAGCACGCCCAACGGCTGGACCCAGGTCAACAGCTTTCGCGAGTCCTGGACCAACCCGTCCGACACCTCAGGGATCGCCGGCGCCTATTACCGCCTGAACTCGGAACCGGTCTTCCCCACAGACGGAACCCTCGTCACGACCACCAACTTCATCAACGACATCCAGACGCCCGGCGAAGGCTCGCACGCCATTCTGGTCTGGCTGGTGGACGGCGCAGGCAATGTGGATCACCAGAACTACCGCGTCCACCTCAACGCCTTCCGCTACGATGCCACTCCCCCCACCGTGGGCGTTGCCAGCCAGGGACCGCTGGGCCAGAACGGCTGGTATACCGGCACGGTGCGGGTCGACTTCGCCCCGGCCGATGCGGCCAGCGGCGTGCTCACCTGGGGCTGGCGGCTGGACGGCTCGCCCTCCAGCACAGCCCTCACCACCGAGATCGACGCAGCAGGTCCGCACGCCCTGCTGGTGACGGCCGCCGACCGCGCTGGCAACGTCATGACGCCCATCACGCGCTCGATTGCCATCGACCCGGAGTTGCCCCAGCTCGGCTACAGTATCACGCCTGCGCTGGGCAGCCGAGGCTGGTACACAGCGCCCATCACCCTTTCTTTCGTGCTGACCGACCTGGTATCGGGGCCGGCCGGCGTCACCTGGCGCCTGAACAACAATCCGCCGTCCACCAGCAATACGGTCGTCATCGCCCAGGACGGCTTGTACACCCTGGCCGCCCAAGGACAGGACGTAGCGGGCAATCGCTCACCTGCGGCCAACCTGAGCCTGCCCCTGGACAGCCACCCGCCAGCGACGACGCTGCTGTTGACGCCGCCCCAGCCGCAGCCAACCGGCTTCTACACCCGGCCGGTGTCCCTGGTTTTCCAGGCCAGCGATATACTGCCCACCACGCCCCCCACTGCCGGCTCAGGCGTTGCGGGCACGCGCATGCGCATCAACGGCGGCCCGTGGCAAATGGCGCTGCCCCAGTCGCTCACCGTTTCTGACATTCACCGGGTCAGCTACTACAGCTTCGACGCGGCGGGCAACGTGGAGATCAGCCGGACTCAAGTGATCTCGATCGACATGGAGCCGCCCGCCGCGCCCATTGCGCCGGCCATCGAGCCGGCCGGCTGGTCAGCCAGCAACTCCTTCAGCCTGATCTGGCAGAGCCCGCCCGATACCAGCGGCGTCGTGGGCGCCTCCGTCTGGATCGGCTTGGGCAGCGTCGACCCCAACGCCGCTGTCTTTTACCCCCAAACCACGCGCATCGACGGACTGGCCGCGCCGGGCGAAGGGGAATGGCCGGTGTGGATGGCGCTGCGCGACCGGGCCGGCAACCGCGGCGCCTTCGTCCAGGCTGGCGTGCTGCGCTACGACGCCACGCCCCCCACGGTACAGGCCCAGCCCAGCGGCCCCATGGGCAACAACGGCTGGTTCACCGGTCCGGTCCAGGTGGCATTGTCTATCGCAGACGCCGGCAGCGGGCCGGACGTGCTGCGCTACCGGTTGAACGGCGCCCCATGGCAGCAGACCGCCAACACAGCCACGGTGCAGATCAGCCAGCCAGGCCGGCATGTGCTCGACTACTACGGCCAAGACCGGGCCGGTTTCCTGGCCGGGCCTTATATGGCCATCGTGCGTATCGACCCGAACCCGCCGGCCGCGCCCATTGCCGTTGCCATCACACCCACAACGTGGAGTAACGTCAACCAGTGGACGCTGAGCTGGCGCAACCCGCTGGATGCCTCCGGCGTGGCGCTGGCCCACTGGAGCTGGCAGCCGCCAGCCGATCCGCAGTCTGGCCAGACGCTGCCCGCTGCTGCGCAGACGCTCGACGTCGAGGTTCCGGCTGAGGGCGTGCATGACCTGTACCTCTGGCTGGAAGATGCAGCGGGTAACGTCACCCTCGACCAGATGGCAGCGCTGCCCGACGCAATCCGCTACGACGCCACGCCGCCGGACCTGACCGTCCAAATCCAGCCGCTCCCCAACGCTGCCGGCTGGATCCGGAGTTCGGCGTTGGTCACGATTATCACGGAGGACAGCCTGTCCGGCGTGGTCAGCACTACCTGGCAATTGGATGACAACCCGCCGGAGACCAGCACCACTTTCCTGGTCAGCGAGGAAGGCATTCGCAACCTGCTGGTGCGCAGCGTGGATCAGGCCGGCAATTTCAGCCAGGAGGCGCATCAACTGCGCATCGACACCCTGGCGCCACAGGCTGAACTCACGCCTCTGCCCGTTTACTACGCCGATCCGCAGATCCCTGTACAATGGACGGGCAGCGACGGCGCGAGCGGTTCCGGGCTGGCGACCTTCGACGTGGAGGTGCGCCAGGGCGCAGCCGGCGCCTGGCAGACCTGGATTCCCGCCACCAACGCCACCAGCGGCGTCTACCCAGGCCAGCGCAGCCAGCTCTATAGCTTCCGCGTGCGCGCCAGAGACACCGCTGGCAACGTCTCCGCTTGGGCCACGGCCGGCGGCCGCAACACCGTCCTGGTCGACGCCATTGACAATGGCTCCTTTAGCACTCAGAACTTCTCCGGCTGGGACACCGCGGTGACCCTGGGGCTGGCGTTGATCCAGGAGTCGGACCTGTATCCGGGCGAAATCGTGCCAGCCGCCCGCCTGGGTAGTCCGACCTGGCAGGCATGCAGCGACCCCGGCACCATTCCCACGCTGGAATGCGGCGACTCCTGGTCTGGCATCAGCCAGCAGATCACTGTGCCCAGCCTGGCGGACGTGCCGCAACCTACGCTGGAATTCTGGTACCGCCTGCAAACCTACGACCAGATCACTACAACCTCGACCATTTGGGACATTCGCTGCCCCATCGATCCGCGTCCGCCCTTCCGCTGGGTCGATTCGTTCGACGTAACTGTTCAAGCCGGCAGTGCAACCGAGGCCGACGTTCTGCTACGCGATGGCAACAGCCTGGCCCAGTTTCCTGAGCCGATTGAGTTCCGTGATCTGAAGTGGAAGCGGGCCGAAATCGACCTGAGCGCCTATGCCGGCCAGACCATCACCTTGCAGATGTCCTCGCATAACCGGCTGGACAGCCGCTTCAACACCTGGACCGACGTCTACGGCGCGCGGGTGCGGGGCGAACTGAACCAGGTCTTCCTGCCTTTGGCGCCCATCAACACGCAGCCGGTGGTGGAAGAGCCGCTGGTTTGTTGGCCCAACAGGGGCAGCGCGCCTCTGGAGGCCGCCGATCCTTCCACCCCTGGGCTCTCTACGCCGCTGAACCAAAGCCCTGCTGAAGAGAACTCGCGATGACTCCTTCCAACGAGAGCCCTCAGCCACCCCTTCGCCCGGCTGGCGCCGCCAGCACTGCAGCAGCCGACGACGCACTGCGCGCCGACGCACTGTACGAGCAGGGCATGGCCTACTATCAGCGTCGCGAGTGGCGCCAGGCATTGGACCATTTTCGGCGCCTCAAAGCCGTCGAACCCAACTGGCCCGGCCTGGACCCGCTGATCGACGAGGCAAGCTGGCTGTTGCAGCTTGAACAGGTCGATGCGCGCACTGGACTGGCGCCCCTGGAAGAGGGAGCTGATCGCAGACGCCGGCCGGCCACTGTGTTGCGTTGGGTGGCTGTGCTGGCTCTGGTGGGCGTTGCGGTAGCCGTGGCCGCCTTGGCCTGGTG
>JBFYTD010000333.1:0-3810 GCA_041300885.1 Anaerolineae bacterium
CAGATTGAGCGTCAAGACCAGCGCCGTCGCCAGGAGGCCCCAGATCGAGATGAAACGCGGCAGGAATCGCGCCTGATAGGCCGCGCTGTAGAGCAGCAAAGCGCCCATGCAGAAGAAGACCGGGATCAACAGGTTGGCGATGCTGGCGCGTCCCGCCATCGCCAACGCGCCGACGGCTTCGACGACAGCAGCGCCCAGGACGCTGGCTTGCAGGTCGCTCTGGCTGAGGATCAACAGCGACAGCGGGCCGATGACGATGGCGCTGCAGAAGACAGCCTCGATGATCCTGAAACCCAGGTAGCCGTGCGCCATGTTCTCGCTGTGCAGCCGCAGAACTGGCAGCATCAGGAAGCCAATCGCGACTACAGCCAGGGCATTCACCAGCTCCAGCAGCAACCCAACGGTCAGTTGGGTTTGGTTGGCCGCAACAGCGGTGAAGTAGTCCGGGGCGGTGATGGAGGATTCCACCAGGCCGGCGCCCAGCAGAGATGCCGCCATCGCCGTCAGGAAGAGCGTTCCGACAAGTCTTGCAGTTCGTTTGTACGTGTTCATGGTCAGTATCTTCCTTTGACAATTTGATTGCGTGCAGATCATCGCTGATGTGGTTTCACTACACCGGTATCTGGGATTGAAGTGGCCGTGCTGGGGCTGTTGCCTGGTCAGGGTTGCTGCGCAGCAGGATTATGCCTACCCAGGCGTACCAGACCAGCTGGCTGAGGCCAAACAGCGCCACCAGATCTGTCAAGCCGGGGAGCAGGGAGATGATGCCCACGGCGCCGGTCAGCAGGCCCAGGATACAGGCGCCCTTGGGCAGGCCACCGCTGCGCAGCGCCGCCAGGCTGACCAGCAGCATCCACACGCCGCCCAGGATTTCGCCGTTCCCGTTGCCGATGCCATCGGCCACGATCTCGATGCCCTGCCAGGTCAGCGCCGCCTGCGCCGGGTCAACGGCGTACAGCGCAGCCGTGGGGGCAAGCCCGGCATTCGAGATCATGCCGCTGGCCACCAGCGAGCCGGCCCAGATAACGCCGACGACGGTAGCCACCTGCATCAGCGCCGGCGCGCCGGGTTTCAGGCGCTCGTACAGCGCCAGCGCCAGGGTCGCCAGAAAGATGCCAAAGAACACGTACATCAACAGGTTGGTCGCAAAGATGACCATCTGCTGTTCAACGACCAGGGCCACCTTCTGGGCCGCATCGGTGATATTAACGTAGTCCAGGACGACGATGAACAACACCAGCCCCACCAAGTAGGCAATTGCCAGGTAGAGCGCGGCCAGGCCGCCAGATCTCTGTAGGGTTTTCATGGTTGGCTTTCCTTTTTGGGGTGACTTGGATGGGCGCCCTTGTCGGTCGCCGCGACACAGTGAACCGCCAGCAGGGGCAATCCCAGATCGCGCACTTTCTTCAGCAATCCGTGCAGCGCAGCCTGATCCGCCACCGGGCCGGTCAGGAGCGTGTCGCCATCCTCGGTCAGGTCGACGGCCATGCCGCCAAACCAGTCCGCCCACTCGCTCCCCAGGTAGCCCTTGAGCCTGATCTGGTAGAGCGGCGCTTGATTGGGTGGGGTTGCGGAGTCGTGGTGCTGGGACATGGGCTTGACCTGGTGTGGCGAGGCGGCATGGCCGCTGCCGTTGGTTCACTTCACCCCCAGTATGCCAGGTTACAGCCCCACTGCAAAGACACTAAAGTGTGAGTCGAGGTGTTGTTTCGGTGGATCTGCCAATCTCAGTAGTCCACGATTCTCACGCAAAGCCGCCAAGAACGCCAAGGACGGCTAGGACGTGCCCTTTGCGGTCTTTGCGTCTTTGCGTGAGATGAAAATCGTGAAGCACTGAATCTACAACAGACCCAGTTCGCGGGCGCGGGCCACAGCTTCGGTGCGGCGTTGCACCTCCAGCTTGTCGAAGATATGGCGGTTGTGCCCCTTGACGGTGTCCAGCGCCAGGAACAGCCGCGCCCCAATCTCTGGGTTCGACAGCCCCTGGGCGATGAGCCGCAGCACTTCCAGCTCGCGCTCGCTCAGCGGCTCGATCAGCGGCTGAGCAGCGGACGAGGTAGGCCGGACAGCGTCGGCAGCAGGCTGCGGCTCATCCGCCGCACAGGCAGCCAACAGCTTGGCGGTGTAGTCCGGCATTGTCCCGCGAGCAGCCACCTCAGTCAACAGCCGCGCCATCGGCTGCCCTTCGTCCACAAAGAGCCGAATGAAGCCGCCCGGTTCTGCCAATGCCAGCGCCTCGCCCAGCAGTTGCACAGCCTTGTCCTTTTCGCTGTGCGCTTGCAGTGCGATCGCCTCGAGCACCATCGCTCGTAGCCGTTCATCCTGCCAGCCCTTGGCTTCCATCTGCCGGCGCAAGGGCGAAAGCAAAGCCAGCGCTTTGGCTGCATCCCTTTGGGCCAGGAATACCCGCGCCTGGCTCATGGGGAGATCGTGCGTCTCTACGAGGCGAGCGGCTGCCGCTACATCGCCCTGGCGAAGCAGCATCAGTACGTGCGCGGCCGCAACCTCGGGCATGCGCTGCACGTAGTTGTTTTGATGAACGGACTGCTCGGTCTCCGCTAACATGGCGGCCGCGCCAGCCACATCGCCCCGGGCAAGTTTCAGGCGGGCCAGGAACACTTCGCTGATAACAAATCTGTCAATCGCGCGATCATACTGCCGCGCCAATTGAAGGCTCTGTTGTCCGTACTGCTCAGCGGCATCCAGATCGTTCCATTCGTAGCATATGCGAGCCAATCCAATGTACTCTTCGCTGGCATTCGGAGGTCCCTGGTCGCTGAGCAGTTGCAGGGAGTGCCGGTAGGTGGCGGCAGCCTGATAAAGTTGGGTATCTGCTTCCTGGATTTGACCCAGGTTGACGGTAGCCAGGACCGTGTGGTACACACTGCCGGCTGACCGGCTGATCGCGATGGCCTCGGTATAGACCTGGCGGGCCGCGGCACGGTCCCCCTGGAGCTGATGAGCAAACCCCAGCGTCCAGATAGCTCTACTGCGGAAGGGCAGGTTGTCGGAGTGCAGATTCTCCAGAGCGCGGCGCGCCAGGATGATCGTGTCCTCCGGCTGGTAGCGGAGGAGCGCCAAGGTGGCCCTAACTGCGGCAATTTGTCCAATCAGGTCGCGGGTCTTGTCATCGAGATCGGCATTCTGCATGGCGGCAGCTAAGGCTGCCTCAGCCGCTTGCAGTTTCTCTTCGACGCCGGTGGTCCGCCCAGCCATTAACGTTGACGTGGCGGACCGCACCCACAACCAGGGCCTGGCATCCAATACAGTTTTGGGCAGCGAATCCAGCCAGTCGAGTACGGCGGTCGTCACGCCGAGCGAGTACAGGGGCATCCTCCCGCCCTCGATCAGCCGCTCGGCGCGTTCAATGTCATTGGCGGCAGCCGCATGATGGAAGGCTTCGATCTCCAGGGCATTGTCTTCGTACCACTGGCTGGCGCGCCTGTGCAATTCGTCCACGCCGTCGCGCTGCTGCAGTCGTTGTCGCAGCAATTCGGCAAAGAGATGGTGATAGCGGTACCAACGCCGCTCATTGTCCAGGGGGACGATGAACAGATTGGCGTGTTCCAGATATTCCAGGGTCTCCTGCCCAGGGGCAGATCGGTCGAGCAGAACGGCATCACACAGCGGGCCGCACATGCGGTCGAGGATGGATGTGCGCAGCAGAAAAGTCTGGACACTTTCGGTCTGCTGTTGCAGAACTTCTTCAACCAGATAGTCCAGCACGAAATGATGGCTGCCGGTGAAAGATTTGATGAAGCTGGTAGTGTCTCGCGAAGCGTGTCCCTGCATGGAAAGCGCGGCCAGTTG
>JBFYTD010000334.1:0-3806 GCA_041300885.1 Anaerolineae bacterium
GACAGCGCCTGGCGCATCCCCTGCCAGCCCTGCACGCGTAGGTTGGCCTCGCCGGGGTAGACGCGGTCGTCCACCAGGGTCCAGCCGCCATCCAGTGCGTCGCGGATCGCGCCCTGAGGATCATTGACCGTGTCGTAGATGCGGTAGTGCCACAGACGGTCGGTCTGGGCGGAGAGATCGCGCAGCGCGGTCTGCATGGCGTCCAGCGGCAGCGCGTAGAAGTCGGAGCGGGGATCGCCCCAGCCGATGTCAGGGTCGCCGTCTATGTGTCCGGTCTGCACGATGACCGCGCCGCGTTGGGCTGTGGCCTGCTCGGAAACAGTTTGCGTGTAGTCGATTAAGCGACCATGCCAGGCAATCGGCCCCGGCCAGTAGGTCAGCAGGGCGGTGTAGGCGTAGCCGGCGTTGGCCAGGATCACGTCGCCAGGCCGCCAGCGCTGGGCCAGCTCACGCACGGCCGCGCGGTGGTCGTCGGCGGTGAAGGCGGGGTCGTTCCAGAAGCTGCGCAGCGCGACGGCCGAGCCGGCCAGCAGGAGGATGAGGCTGGTTAACGCCAGGGCGTTGCCGAGGCGCGTCTCCCTGCGCCACAGCGCAGCCAGGCCCATGGCGACCAGGATGCTGAAGGCGGGCGAGTAGGTGAACAGGTAGCGGACGTGGTAGAGCGGCGTCGCCAGCGAGGCCAGCAGGATCAGCAGCAGAGGACCGAAGGCGGCCAGCAGGAGAATTGATGAATGGTGAATGGTGAATGGTGAATGGCTATTGGGGGAGCGGCGCGTGCTGATGACACCGATCACGACCAAAGCCAATACCAGGAGCAGCAGAGGCCAGAAGCGGGCCGGGTCGGCCGATTGGCCGAGGGTCAGCGCAGTCCAGCTTTCGACCAAGACGTCCAGGAGTTGCGGCGCGCTGCGCCAGGGGGGCACAGGCGGGTTGGTGGCCTGCCGCCAGGCCGTCGGCAGCCAGGGCAGGAAGAGCAGCAGCGCGCCGGCCTGGGCGGCCAGCCAGAGGGACGCGCGAGAAACCGGGTTTTTTCGGAAAAACCCGGTTTCTTTCGTCGCCAGCGCTATCAATACCAGCACGTTCAGGCTGATCAATAGGAAGGCAAAGTAATACAGCGTATACATGCCGGCGGCCGCGGCCACGGCATAGACCAGGGCCGCGCGGCGCAGCCGGCTGGGCGAGACGTTGCGGCGCAGGAAAGGCAGTGTCGCCAGCAGCACCACCACGCCCAGACACGCGCCCAGCGTATACATGCGCACTTCCTGGCTGTACCAGACGCCGAAGGGGGAGATGGCGATCAGCAGCGCGGCCAGACCAGCGGTCAGGCTGCCCAGCCCCAGCCTGCGCGCCAGTTGCCAGGTCAGCGGGACCAGCAGCACTCCGAAAAACAGCGACAGAAAGGCCGCCATGAATTCCAGCCCGTGACCGGTTGGATCGGCCTGGCCTGTGGGATAGCCGGCCACCAGCAGCCAGCCGCGCAGTAGCAGATAGTACAACGGGGGATGGATGTCGCGCGCCGTGTGAGCGATCAGCTCAGCCGCGCGCTGGCCGGCCAGATAGACCGATACCGTCTCGTCGTACCACAGGCTGTCCCGCCCCAGGTGGATCAGCCGCAGTGCAAATGCGCCCAGCGCGATGATGGCTACGAACAGTCGCTCGCGGCGCTCACGCATGGTCTGGGGCACGGAAACGGCTGCTTCGGATGCGGTCATAAGGCGATGGTATCACTATGTCGGATGATCTGCAAACCGCCGCCGGTTCACGGAACCGGCAGGAGCCGCACTGAAACGATTCCCAGCCGCTGCCCTGCAGAGCCGGGTAAGTAAGGCGGCTTCTCGTTTTCAGCCGGCAGATTCCATCTACCGGCTCTCTGGCCCCCAACGCGAAACCGCCCCGTCAGGTAACGGAGCGGCTTCAGGGATAGGAGGTGTGTGGTATGCACTGCCTGAGCGGGTGATGGGATTCGAACCCACGACTCACGGCTTGGGAAGCCGTAGCTCTACCGCTGAGCTACACCCGCGTATACAACAAAATTATAGCCAGGAGAGGGCGGCTGTCAAACTGTGTGTGACGAGTAACCCGTAACTCGTAACCCGGAATGTGGTTGCACGCGCCTTCCGGGTTAAGTATTACGGGTTACGTGTTACTCGCTATCCGCCTCGCCCCGCTCCAAACTGCGCAAATGCGGGAACAACAGTACATCCCGGATGCTGCTCTTGTCGCAGAAGAACATGGCCAGGCGGTCGACGCCGGTGCCAAAGCCGCCGTTGGGCGGCATGCCGTAGCTCATCGCCAGCAGGTAGTCCTCGTCCACCGGGTGGCGCTCTTCGTCCTCCGCCCCATAGAGCTGCTGCATCCACTCCATGCGCGCCCGTTGATCCAGCGGGTCGTTCAGCTCGGTGAAGGCGTTGCCCATCTCCATGCCGGCGATGAAGTACTCGAAGCGCTCTACCGTCAGCGGGTCGCCAGCCTTCTTCTTGGCCAGCGGGCTGATCTCGATAGGATACTCCGTGACGAAGGTCGGCTGGATCAGGTTGGGCTCGACGTGGTTGCCCAGCAACGAGTCGATCAACTTGCCGCGGTTGCTGGTGTTTTCCGGGCGATGGCCCATGGCCCGCATGGCGTTGGCCAGCTCCTCGGCCGACGGGAACTGCGTGTAATCGATGTCGGCGTACTCGATGATCGCGTCGCGCAGCGTCACCCGCCGCCAGGGCGGGGCCAGGTCGATCTCGTGGCCCTGATAGCTGATCACCGTGCCGCCGGTCAGCCGCTGCGCCACGTGGGCCAGCATCGCCTCGACCCGGTCCATCACCACATTGTAGTCGGCGTATGCCTCGTACCACTCGAGCTGGGTGAACTCCGGGTTGTGCTTGAAGCTGACACCTTCATTGCGAAAGTCACGGCCGATCTCGTAGACCCGCTCCAGCCCACCCACCAGCAGCCGCTTCAGGTACAGCTCGAAGCTGATGCGCAGGTAGAGGTCCTGCTTGAGCTGGTTATGGTAGGTGGTGAACGGCCGCGCGGCCGCGCCGCCGTAGATTGGCTGCAACACCGGCGTCTCAACTTCGATGAAGCCTTCCCTGTCCAGGTACTCGCGGATCGCCTGCACCATGCGGGCGCGGGTTACGAACACCTCGCGCACGTCGGGGTTGACCATCAGATCGACATAACGGCGGCGATAGCGGGTTTCTACGTCCTTGAGGCCGTGCCATTTGTCCGGCATCGGCTCCAGACTCTTGGCCAGCAACTGCATCTGCTGGGCCTGGCAGGAGATTTCGCCGGTCTTGGTGCGCACCATCACGCCGCTGACCGCGATAAAATCGCCCAGGTCCAGCAGCTTCTTGAAAAGCAGGTCGTAGGTTTGCTCGCCCACAACATCGGAACGCACGAAGATCTGCACGCGGACGCTGCCGTCGTCGATGTGGGCGAAACCGACCTTGCCCATGATGCGCCGGCTGACCATGCGGCCGGCCAGACTGACCTGCACCGGCTCGCCATCCGCGCTGGCCTCGGCCTGCTCGAAGGCAGCAATGGCCGCGGCCGCGTTGTGGCTGCGCGGCCGGTCGAGCCGCGGCGGATAGGGATCGATGCCCGCGCTGCGCAGCTCGTCGAGCTTGCCGAGACGGACCAGGTCACGTTCGCTGCTGGTTTCTGCCATAATGCACCTACGCTACCAGAACAATCTCGAACTCCAGCTCGCCGCTGGGGGTGGTCACCAGGACGTGGTCGCCGATCTGCTTGCCCATCAGCGATTTGCCCATGGGCGATTCGTTGGAGATACGGCCGTTGCTGGGGTTGGCCTCGGC
>JBFYTD010000335.1:0-3805 GCA_041300885.1 Anaerolineae bacterium
GCCCAGCCCGCTGCTGGTGGGCCTGGCGGCCGGCCTGGGCGCGGGCATCGGGGAGCTGAGCGGCTACCTGGCCGGCTACGGCGGCCGCGGCATCGTCGAGAACCGGGAGAGCTACGATTGGATCACGCGGCAGATGGGGCGTCACGGCGCCTGGGCCATCTTCGCGGCGGCGCTGATCCCCAACCCCGCCTTCGACCTGGCCGGCATCGCAGCCGGCGCGCTGCGTTTCCCCGTTGGCCGCTTCCTGCTGGCCTGCACCTGTGGCAAGACCATCCGGATGGTGCTGCTGGCCTACGCCGGCGCGGGCCTGCTGCCTCGGTTCGTCAACCAACTGGCGTCTCTGCTGTCGACAGCGGTTTGACTCCCCCTGCCAGCTAGGCTATAATCGATGCAATCGAAAACAAACAACGACTGTGAACCGGAGGAGTAAGCGGCACGCCGTCACCAGGGAGGGCAGGTCAGCGACTGAGAGCCTGCCCGGACGTGAGCACCGCCGAAGGTCGCCGGGGAGTCGATGGGCTGAGGCTAGGTGCAAGTTGCAGGTGGCAGGTTGCACGTGGTGGTAGGCCGTTCCGGGTGCGCCCGTTACAGCGATCGAGTGGACAGGTTCTGCCAACGCTCGGGCCGGTCTCTGACCGTGCCCGTCCGAGGACGTCTGTCAAACAAGGTGGTACCGCGAAAGCCCCTTTCGTCCTTGTGGCGAAAGGGGCTTTATCTGTGACTTGGTTGAGGTAACCCCATGGCCGAATGGTGGCAAGATCTTTTCGACGAGAAATATCTGACCCTCTTTGCCGAGGCCCGCGGGCCGCTGCACACCGCCCAAGAGGTGGAGGCTCTCACGACGCTGCTGGCTCAGCATGGCGCGCCGGACGGCGGGCAGATCCTGGATCTGGCCTGCGGCTACGGCCGTACCGCCGTGCCGCTGGCTCAGGCTGGTTATCGCCTCGCCGGCTTTGACCTGTCACCCTACCTGCTGGCGCGGGCCGAGCGGAGAGCGGCGGAAGCCAGCGTGGCCATCGAGTTCCAGCGCGGCGATATGCGCCAGCTGCCTGCCGAGTGGGCCGGCCGCTTCGATGCTGTGATCAACGTCTTCACCGCCTTCGGCTATTTCGAGGCCCCCGAGGACAACCAGAAAGTGCTGGCCGGCATCGCCCAGGTGCTCAAGCCGGGCGCGCTGTTCATCATTGACGTCTCCCATCGTGATCGGGTCATGGCGGCCTACCGCGAGACCGACTGGTTCGAGGTGGACGACCTGTTGGTCTGCACCAGCCGCCAGTTCGACGCCATCAGCGGCATGAACACTGAGATGATGCTCTGGACCGACGACGACGGCCAGCGCCACAGCGTTTTCTTCAAGGTTCACGTCTACACGGCCACCGAGTTGACGCGCATGCTGCGCCAGGCCGGGCTGGAGCCGTTGGCCTACCACGGCGCGCTGGCCTCCCCGCTCGACGCTTATCCGTTCGACGCCTTCAGCCGGCGGCTGGTGATCGTGGCCAAGAAGGCCGTTTAGCCCGGAATATGAACCCGAAACCTACAAGCCTTTTCTCTTGAGGTGCTTTTATGTCCAACTCCTTCGACATGCCCAAGACCTACGATTTCGAAGCCGCCGAGCAGCGACTCTACGCCTGGTGGGAGGCGCAGGGCTGGTTCAAGCCGGAGGTGGCCAGCCCCGACGCCGAGCCGTTCGTGATCTCCATCCCGCCGCCCAACGTGACCGGCGTGCTGCACCAAGGCCACGCCCTGTTCGTGGCGCTGGAGGACCTGATGATCCGCTACCAGCGCATGCGCGGCCGCGCGGCGCTGTGGGTTCCGGGCACCGACCACGCAGGCATCGCCACCCAGCTCCAGGTGGAGCGCAAGCTGCGCGACGAAGGCGTCAGCCGTGAGGCAGTTGGCCGCGAGAAGTTCGTGGAGGCGTGCTGGCAGTGGACGGAAAAGCACCATGGCGGCATTGCCAGCCAGTTGCGCCGCCTGGGCGCCAGCTGCGACTGGGAGCGCGAGCGCTTCACCCTGGACGAGGGCCTCAGCCGCGCGGTCAACGAGGCCTTCGTGCGCCTGCACCGCATGGGGCTGATCTACCAGAGCGAGTACATCGTCAACTGGTCGCCCGGCCTGCAGACGGCCGTCAGCGACGTGGAGGTGGAATACAGCGAGGAGCAGGGCACGCTCTACTACTTCAAGTACCCCATCGCCGGCGCCAAGCTGGAGGATGGGCCGGGCCTGGGCTACATCCCGGTAGCGACGACGCGGCCGGAGACCATCCTGGCCGACACGGCCGTGGCCGTCCACCCCGACGATGAGCGCTACCGCCACTTGATCGGCAAAACCTGCCTGGTGCCGATGCTCAACCGCACCATCCCGGTGATCCACGACACCTACGTGTCCATAGAGTTTGGCACGGGCGCGCTCAAGATCACCCCCGGCCACGACCCCAACGACTTCGAGATCGGCCAGCGCCACGGCCTGCCCATCATCAACGTGATGAACAAGGACGCCACGCTCAACGGCGAGGCCGGGCCCTACGCGGGCATGGAACGCTTTGCCGCGCGCAAGAAGCTGTGGGCAGACATGTCGGCGGCTGGCCTGGTGATCAAGGCCGAGCCGTACACCATGACCGTGCCGCGCGCCCAGCGCGGCGGCGAGGTGATCGAGCCGCTGATCAGCAAGCAGTGGTTCGTCAACACCGAGGGCATGGCCGCGCTGGGGCTGACCGCAGTGCGCAGCGGCCGCATCAGGATCATTCCCGAACGCTTCACCAAGGTTTACTACCATTGGCTGGAGAACCTGCGCCCCTGGTGCGTCAGCCGCCAGCTCTGGTGGGGCCACCGCATCCCCGCCTGGTATGGCCCCGACGGCCAGGTGTTCGTGGCGCGCAGCGAGGCCGAGGCGAACGCAGCAGCCGCCAAGCACTACGGGCAGCCGGTAGCGCTGGAGCAAGACCCGGATGTGCTGGACACCTGGTTTAGCTCTGGTCTGTGGCCCTTCAGCACGCTGGGCTGGCCCGACGACACCGCCGACCTGCGGCGCTACTACCCGACCGACGTGATGGAGACCGGCTACGACATCCTCTTCTTCTGGGTGGCCAGGATGGTGATGCAAGGGCTGCTCTACACCAACGACATTCCCTTCCACACCGTCTATCTGCACGGCCTGGTGCGCGACGAGCAGGGCCGCAAGATGTCCAAGACCTACAACAACGTCATCGACCCGATCCAGGTGATGGACGAGTTCGGCGCCGATGCGCTGCGCTTCACGCTGCTGACCAGCGCCACGCCGGGCAACGACATGAACCTGAGCCTGGAGCGCATTCGCGCCAACCGCAACTTCGCCAACAAGATCTGGAACGCGGCGCGCTTCACGGGGACGAACCTGGGCAAGCTGGCGGCCGACAGTCAACAGTCAACGGTGAACAGTGAACAGTCAATGTCCCCTGCCGCTGTTGACCGTTCACTGGTCACTGGTCGCTGGTCGCTGGCCGACCGCTGGATCGCCAGCCGCTTGAACAGCACCATCGCCGAGACCACGCGGCTGTTCGAGGCCTATCAGTTCGGCGAGGCCGGGCGGCAGGCTTACGAGTTCCTGTGGGGTGACTTTGCCGACTGGTACATAGAAATCGCCAAGACCCAACTGGCCGGCGACGGGTCGGAAGCGGCGCGCACGGCCGGTGTACTGGTCGACGTCCTGGACCAGACCCTGCGCCTGCTGCATCCCTTCATTCCCTTCGTCACCGAGGACATCTGGCAAAACCTGAAGGCGGCGGCCGAAGCCGCCCAATCCGTGCTCGGGCCGGTCTCCGAACCCA
>JBFYTD010000336.1:0-3785 GCA_041300885.1 Anaerolineae bacterium
GGTCACGGTATCGCTGGGCCGCAGCTCCTCCAGCACCTTGAGCGCGGCCAGCCGCGTCACGGTGCCTTCGGCCATCTCCTCGCCGGAGCAGGCCACGATACCGACTTTGCGTTGGGGCAGACTAGGCATGGTGGCCTCCTTCAAGCTCTGCCGCCGCCTGCGCGACTTCCTCAGCCAGGGCGCGGGCCAGGGCCAGGCCGCCTTCGTTCAACTCGGCGATGCCTTGGGGCTTCATGTCCTTGTGGCGGCGGTAGCAGTCCAGCACGGTGAACTCGCGCGCGGCCGCGCCGCCGGCCTGGCTGACGTTGACGGTGGCGCAGGCCAGCTTGCAGCCGTCCAGGGTGATCACCTGCGCGTCGCGCACGGCGGCCTGGGCGTCTGCGTCGCCCAGCACCAACAGCGACAGCGGCACGATCTGCGTGTCGTCCGGCCGCAGCTCGTCGACCACCAGGTAGGCGGCCTCGCGGGTGACGGTTCCGTAAGTCTTGCCGATGCCGCTGCACGGCACGATGATGACGCTCATTTGGCCGCCTCCGCTTCGGCCTGGGCCGTCATGACCACCAGGTATTTCTCGGCGTCCAACAGACTGGCCACGGGCCACTGCGCCGGCCGCACCTCCACCAGCCAGCCGCGGCCGTAGGGATCCTGGTTGATCAACTCCGGCGCGTCCTCCAGCGCCTCGTTGCCGGCCACAACCTCGCCGTCGAAGGGCGCCTGCACCTCCAGATCAACCTTGATGGTCTCGACGGTGGCCAACTCCTTGCCGGCGACCACGGCCTGACCAGGCTCTGGCAGGCTGACGAAGGCCACATCGCCGCTGGACTGCTGGGTGTAGTCGCTCAGCCCCAGGCGGGCCACGCCGCTGGCCCCATCCATATTCACCCAGACGCCAGTTTCGCTGTAGAGACAGCCCACCTTCACCCGGAAAATGAACTTGTCGACGGTGGTCTCGAGATAGTCTTGGCTCATGGCTCCATTCCTTCAGCAGGACTGACAGTCCTATACACCCATCACGATTTGTGCATATTAAGCAACATGCATATGATGCATTCGCAACGATGACTGGCTGGTGGCTGAGACATTCGGGCTTACAAAGCCGGGTGCTATCGGTGCAAATGACCCATTTTAGCCGGTTTGCTGGCCTTGGCCGCCAACCCGTGTTGCACGTGCATTATAACGCAAATAGACATTCATGCAAATTCTTGCATACAGAGAATCTACCTGGTAACTGAACGATGACCACCTCTTCCGACCTGAACGACTTTGCTGAGCGCTTCAAGCTGCTGGGCCACCCGGTGCGCCTGCAGATTCTGGATGTGCTGCGCCGCAGCCCGGAGTGCGTCTGCCACCTGGAGGCGCTGCTGGGCAAGCCGCAGCCCTACATCTCGCAGCAACTGCGCCTCCTGCGTGAGGCTGGCGTCGTGGCCGACAGCAAGGAAGGCCTGAACGTCTTCTATCATCTGGTCGATTCCCAGGTGGCTGCCTTGCTCAACGCCGCGCTGGGGCCGGTCTTGCCAGGCGAACGAACGCTCCACCAGGCCCTGCCCGGCTGCATCTGCCCCAAATGCGCCGCGCCGCTGCGCCAGGAGATCAGGCTGGTGACGGCCTAGCATCAAGCAGCAACCGGGCAACAATACGCGTAATTATCTTTTAACATCTGTCCCGCCCCTTCTTGTGATACAATAGCTGTGCAATTCGACTGTAGCCCCGAGAACCGCGGTTTGCGCCTGAGTGTCGTCCCGGTGAGAGGACAACCCGGTTTCAACCTTTTGCCTGCCATCGCTGTATGCTATCGACACAACGGATCCAGCTTTACGGCCAACCAGCAGAGGCAGAGGCTAGCCCCTCATTCTTGCCTGAGCCAGCCTTCCTGCCAGACGCTTATCGCCTGCCTGAGGGCCTTGTGCGCGCGCCTCTAGCCACACTCAGCCCTCGCGTGGTCTTCATCGAGGTCACCAACCGCTGCAACCTGTTGTGCGAGACCTGTCCGCGCACCTACTTCACGCGCGAGCCTCTGCGGACGCTGGCCTCCGACGAGTTCGTTTTTATCGCAGAGCAGTTTCCGCAGATGCAGCGGGCGGTGCTGCATGGCATCGGCGAGCCGCTGTTGAACCGAGACCTGCCTCAGATCATCGCCTATCTCAAGCAGCGGGGGATCGAGGTGTTGTTCAACTCCAACGGCACGCTGCTGACGCCGGCCTGGCAGGAAGCGCTGGCACGGAGCGGGCTGGACGAGTTTCGCTGCTCTATCGACGGAGCCACGCCCGCCACCTATGCCCGCATCCGCGGCGCCGACCTGTTGCACAAGATCGAAGCCGGATTGGCCGGCCTGGTGCAGACCAAGGCGCGCCTGGGTGTTGAGACGCCGCGCCTCTCGATCTGGTGCGTAGCTACCAAGGAGAACCTGGCTGAGCTGCCTGACCTGGTGCGCATGGCCGCGCGGCTGGGCGTGCCGGAGGTGTACGTGCAACGCATGACCTTCTTCGGCAACGAGCCAGAACAGCAGTACGGCATGGCGCGGCAGGATCTGGCCATCTTCGGCCACGACGCTGATATCCAGGAACAGATCATTGCCCGATGCGAAGCGTTGAGCGCCGAGTTGGGCGTCGACTTTCGCGCTGCGGGCGCGCGTGATCCACGCAACAGCCTGGCGGCGGCCAAGCTGGCGGATGATCATCCCTGGCAGGCCTGCCTGCGGCCCTGGACGACAGCTTACGTGACGGCCAACGGCAACTGCCTGCCCTGCTGCATCTCGCCCTTTGCCACCCACGACTATGACAGCCTGATTCTGGGCAACCTGTTCGAGCGCCCCTTCGGCGAGATCTGGAACGACCACCTGTACCGCCGATTCCGGACCGACTTCTTCACTGACACGCCACACAAAGCCTGCGCTAACTGCGGGGTATTCTGGAGCCTGTAAAGAAGAACTCAAGAGCGATTAAAGAATGGATAGCAACTCTACGAACGGATCGACGCCAGCGCCGTCGTGCCAACCGGCCCTGCAATGGAAGCTGTGGATCTACACCAACTACGACTGCAACCTGCGCTGCTCGTACTGCGTGGCTAAGTCAAGCCCCAACGCGCTGCGGCGGGCCATCGGCCTGGGCAACGCGCAGCGCCTGGTCGACGAGGCCGTGGCGCTCGGCTTCGACGAGGTCTTCTTCACCGGCGGCGAGCCATTCATCCTCAAAGAGATCTACGCCATGCTGGCCTATTCGTCAGCGCGCGTCAAGACCAGCGTGCTGACCAACGCCATGCTCTTCCAGAACAGCCGGCTGGAGCAGCTTCTGGCCGTCGCCACTGGCAACGACAACCTGATCCTGCAAGTCAGCCTGGACGGCGGCGTCGCCGAACACCATGATTTCTACCGCGGCAAGGACTCCTGGCAAAAAACCGTCGATAGCATCCGGACGTTGCAGCAACATGGCCTGCGCATCCGCCTGAGCACCACCGAGACGCCGGTCAACACCGGCCACCTGGACCTGGTGTGTGACCTGCACCGCTCGCTGGGCATTCCCGAAACGGATCACTTCATCCGGCCACTGGCCAGGCGTGGTTACTCCAAGGAGGGGCTGGAGCTGGCCATGTCTAACCTGCTGCCCGAAGTAACGGTCAACCTGGACGGCGTGTTCTGGCATCCGCTGTCTACGGACGCGGACATGCAGGTCAGCAAGTCGATCTTTCCCCTCAGCACGGCCGTCCAGCGCATCCAGGAACAGTTGGACACCATCGCCAGCACCGGCCGCGCCTCGCTGATGACCTTCACCTGAGGGTGAGGGTGTGCC
>JBFYTD010000030.1:0-10368 GCA_041300885.1 Anaerolineae bacterium
CTCCAGCAACTTCAATGTGGTCTGGACTGTGACTGGCCCCGATGGCGTCGTCACCCAGGAAGAGCGCCCGCTCAACGCCTCCAGCTTCAGCCTGACCCCACCCCAGGCCGAAGGTAAGGTGAAGATCAGCGCCAACATCGCCGACAACGGCAAGCTGCTGGCCAGCGGGCCGGCCTTGGCCCTGGCGCTTGCCACCGCTACCCCCACGCCGTCGCCCACGCCCGAGGCCACGCCCACGCCAGTCGCCACGCCCACGCCCGACTTTGCCTCGGTGACGACCGGCACAACGGTCAACCTGCGCAGCGGCCCAGGCACCGGCTTTGGCACGGTCGGCCAGATCAACGCCGGCGAGACGGCGCGCATCATCGGCAAAAACCAGGACGGCTCCTGGTGGCAGATCGAGCGCTCCGGCGGCGATCCGGCCTGGGTAGTGGCCCGGCTGGTCAGCACGCAAGGCCCGGCCGATCAAGTGGCAGTGGCCGAAAACATCCCACAGGCGCCGCAAGCTGTGGCTGCGGCTGCGCCTGCACAAGCAGCAGCGGCTGCGCCTGCTGCCCCGGCAGCGGCTGCACCTGCAGCGCCTGCGCCCAGGCCATCGGGCGGCGGTTCCTTCGGCTATGGCGTCCAGGCCCATATGATCCACAACGACCAGGCCGGCAAGGTCATGCAGATGACCAAGGGCATGGGCTTTAATTGGGTCAAGCAGCAGATCGAGTGGAAGGTCTTCGAAGCCTCGCCAGGCGAAATCGGCTGGAGCGAGATGGATCGCCTGGTCAATGAAGCTGCGGCTAACGGCGTCAACATGATGTTCAGCGTGGTCAACGCCCCCAACTGGGCGCGCGGCGGCGCAGGCGACCTCAGCGTCGGCGGCCCCCCGGCTGACCCGGCCACCTTTGCCAACTTCCTGGGCGCGATGGCGGGCAAATACTGCGGCACCTCGCTCAAGGCGATCGAGGTCTGGAACGAGCAGAACCTGCACTACGAGTGGGGCAACATGACCATCGACCCGGCAGCCTATATGAACCTGCTCAAACCGGCCTATCGATCGATCAAGGCCGCCTGCCCGTCGATGACGGTGGTCAGCGGCGCGTTGACCCCCACCGGCGCGCCGGCGCCCTGGGCCATGGATGATATCGCCTACCTGGAAGGCATGTACCAGAACGGCCTGCGCGACTACGCCGACGCCATCGGCTCTCATCCCAGCGGCTACAACGTGCCGCCCGATGTGGGATACCAGGACGCGTGCGCCACGATCCAGCGCACCGGCAACAGCTTCAACGGCCCCTGCGACGCGCCGCATCACTCATGGAGCTTCAAGAGCACCATGGAAGGCTACCGCAACATCATGGTCAGGTACGGCGATAGCAACAAGCGCATTTGGCCGACCGAGTTTGGCTGGGCGGCGGGCGGCGCCTACGACAGCCGCTACGCCTACGCCAACGACAACGACTTCAACGAACAGGCCGCCTGGACCGTGCGCGCCTATGAGATGATGCGCAACTGGGGCTTCGTCGGCCCGGCCTTCCTCTGGAACCTCAACTTCCGCGTGGTAGCCAACGGAACCGAGAAGGCGCAGTGGGGCATCGTCGATCCCGGCTGGGGTCCGCTGCCTGTCTATAACGCCTTGGCCAGCATGGCGAAGTAAGCGACAGCTTGCCAGGGATGCAATGCGCTTCATGAAACGTGAAACGTGAGGTCTTCCCAATGATCAATCTCACGTTTCACGTTTCACTTCTTACGTTTCACGCCGCAGATCCGAAGTCCCTAGCCGTCCGTGGCTACAGCCACCCGGTCAGGGACTTCATGTTGTTTGCGCACTGTCAACGTGCCCTCAAACCCACCAAGGAAAGCCTCCGATGACTATCCGATACCCCCGCCCAACAGCCCAGGATCGCCTCTTGATGACAGCCCTGAGCATCCTTTTCATCGCCGTGCTGGCGCTGGTCCTCCGGCCAAGCGCCGCGTCTGCTGCCGTCCCGGCGCAAACAACGCCCGGCTCAACGATCCGCGTGAACGTCGCCGCGCTCAACGTCCGTTCGGGGCCTGGCCTGAGCTACGAGCGTATCGGCCAGGTGCGGGCAGGGTCTCAACTTGAAGTCGTGGCGGCCGACGACGGCAGCCAATGGCTGCAGGTCTGCTGCGTTGACGGCCAGCAGGGCTGGGTGCTGGGCAGCCCGGAGTTCGTTAGCGCTGCTAGCGCGGCCGCCCCGGAGCAGCCAGCCGCAGCGCCATCTGAGCCGGTGGTCTCGTCGGCTGGCACGGTCAACCTGCGCAGCGGGCCGGGCACGGCCTTCAACCGCGTCGGCACACTCAGCGCCGGGCAGCAACTGCGCATCATCGGCAAGAACGAAAACGCCTCCTGGTGGCAGGTGGAGGCGGCCGGCGGCAAGGCATGGGTGGCCAACTCGGTGGTGCGCGCGGCCGGCCCGGTAGACCAGGTAGCCGTGGCGCAGGACATCCCGCAGCCGCCGGTGCAAGCCGCGGCGGCCAGCGGCCCGGCCCCGGCGCCAGGCGCGCCTGGCTTTTTCGGCTACGGCATCCAGATCGACCCCTATGCCGACCGCGGTTCCTCCGTCGGTCTGATCAAGAACATGAACTTCAACTGGGTCAAGTTTCAGTTGGCCTGGAAGGATTTCGAGGGCCAGCAAGGGCAGCGCAACTGGCCCGACGACGTGATCGGCGACCTCAACGGCAACGGACTGAACATCCTGGCCAGCATTGTCAAGGCGCCGGCCTGGGCCCGCGGTGCAAATCCGGACCTTTCGGTGGAAGGACCGCCGGCTGACCCAGCCACCTATGCCAGCTTCGTGGGCGAGTTCGCCAGCCGTTACTGCGGCCGCGTCCAGGCCGTCGAGGTCTGGAACGAACAAAACCTGCACTACGAGTGGGGCAACGAGGCGCTGGACGCCAACCGCTATATCAGCCTGCTGGCCGCAGCCTACCGAGCGATCAAAGCGGCCTGCCCCAGCATGATCGTGGTCAGCGGCGCACCGACGCCCACCGGCGCGCAGCCGCCGGCCGCCGTGCCTGATTTCGCCTACCTGGAACGCATGTACCAAGCCGGCCTGAGGAACTACGCCGACGCCATCGGCGTCCACCCCAGCGGCTACGGCAACCCGCCCGATGCGCGGGTGCAGGACGCCCAGGCCGGCACGTATGGCCGCCCTTCACACTTCGACCACGCCTCGTTTTATTTCCGCAACGTGATGGAGCAGTATCGCAACATCATGGTCAAGTACGGCGATGGCAACAAGCGCCTGTGGCCGACCGAGTTTGGCTGGGCCTCGTCCAGCAACCCGGTAGGCGGCTATGAGTATGCGGCCTACAACAGCGAGCAGGACCAGGCCGCCTACATCGTGCGCGCCTATGAGATGATGCGCAACTGGGGCTGGGTGGGCGTGCCCTTCCTGTGGAACCTGAACTACAACGTCAGTCACCCCGGCAGCGAGCTGGCTCAGTTTGGCATCCAGGGCCGCGCGGCCTATGAGGCGCTGCGCAACGCCCGCAACAACGGCACGCTGCAGTGAACCTGGCAGCCGTCTGGAACGTGATATGGCGGTGAGCCGGCGAGAAACGTAACCCGTAATGCGTAACTCGTAACCCGGAAATGCCTTCTATATGGCTCCAGTTACGAGTAACGTGTTACGGTTCATTCCGGACCATCGCCAGCAGAATACACTTCGTCGAGGATTAACCATCGCATGCCTAAACGCTTGATACTGATTTTGGTCGCATCCCTGCTGCTGGCCGCGTGCGGCCCGGCTGCGGGCGGCCCTACGCCGACGCCTACCAAGACGGCCACGCCGCTGGCCGCCGACCAGCCCACCCTCGCGCCCACAGAGACGCCTGCCCCACCGGCTGAACAACCTACTGACACGCCGCCTGCCCCAGTCGACACCCCGGCGCCGGCCGAGCAGCCTGCCGAGCAGCCGACCGACACGCCGGCCGCGGCGGCCACTGACACCCCTGCGCCGCGTCCGTCAGCAGCCACGGGCCAGATGGCCTCGCCCGACTACGGCGCCCAGGCCTTTCTCTGGTGGCGCGGCGAGATAGCCGATCGTGACCTGACGTTGATGAAGAACGCTGGCTTTCGCTGGGTCAAACAGTGGTTCGCCTGGGACGACATCGAGGGTGCAGGCCGGGGCCAGTACGACTGGAGCATCCCCGACCGCATCGTCAGCCAAGCAGAGGAGCACGGCCTGAACCTAATGGTACGGGTCGACCGCGAGCCGGCCTGGGCGGGACCGCCCCCTCAGAACAGCGCTGCCTTCCAGGAGTTCCTGGCCGAAATGGCCACGCGCTACAAGGGCCGCATCGACGCGATCCAGATCTGGAACGAGCCGAACCTGGCGCGCGAGTGGGGCAACAAGGCGCCTAATGCCGCAGAGTACGCGCAACTGCTGAGCGACTCGTACCAGACCATCAAATCGATCGATCCCAACATGACGGTCATAACGGCCGGCATGGCGCCGACGGGCACGTGCTGCGACATCGCTGTGCCCGACGATCAGTTCTACCGCGACATGTACCAAGCCATGGGCGGCAACTCCGACGGCTATTTCGACATGCTGGGCGTGCATGGCGCGGGCTTTGCGGCCCCGCCCGAGGCCTCCCCCGACGAGACCGCTGCCAACGAAGACGACTTCGGCGGCGAGCGCTTCTTCGCCTTCCGCCGCATTGAGGACATCCGCCAGATCATGGTAGAGAACGGCGACGCCGACAAGCGCGTGGCGGTGCTGGAGTTCGGCTGGACCACCGACAACCGGGAGGGCACCGACTACTACTGGCACGGTGCAGGCGCCGGCATCGACGCCAACGTGCAAGGCGACTACCTGGTGCGTGCCTACCAGTATGCTGAGGCCAACTGGCAGCCCTGGATCGGGCTGATGAGTCTGATCTACATGCCCGACCTCGATTGGACCTCAGACGATGAGCAGTGGTGGTGGTCGATCATGGACCCCAGTCCCATCGACCAGCTCTACCTGCGGGCCCCCTTTGTCAAGCTGTGCCTATATTTCAACGAGCAGCAAGGTCTGCCCCGCTGCCAGTACGCGCCTCAGTAAAATCAGCTGTCCCCGCTCCCGCCGGATCACGGATCCGCCGCGAGCAAGACCAGCCAATCGCTAAATCAAACGGCGTCCTTGTCAGCAAGGGCGCCGTTCTATATTTAGCGCTGCTGCCAGTCTACCCAGTGACATAGCGCATCGCCTGCCTCCCCCTGGCGGTGCTGAATCTCGATTACAGGGCTGATGATCACGCCGCCGGCGTCGATCACCTGAACATAGTGGACGTTGACCGTGTCGTCGAAGGAAAAGTCATACTGGCCCCGCCCGGCGTCGCCGGATTGGCTCTCGACTACCGCCTCGTTGCCCAATTGATCATAGCGCCACAGCCGCACGCCGCCCAGCGGACTGCCGGCGGCATCGCGCACCGTGCCGCGGATCGACGCTGCCGTGCAGTCGTCGCTGCTGCTGCGCACGGCCCCAGCCGGGGCAAAGGGCAGCTCAGGGCCGGCAGGAGAGGCAGCCACCTGCTCTGGGGTTGGCCCGGCAGGCAAGGTGGCTGTGACGGCCTCAGTGGGCGTGGCCGTTGACTCGATGCCCTGCACAACCACCGGCTCTGGGGTGCGCAGCGGGATGGATGGGGTGGGCGAGGCGGCGGGAGTCACGCCTGGGATCAAGCGCGCAAACAGGCCGAACAGATCCAGCTCTGCAATCACCTGTTGCGCGCTGCTGGGCAAGGCTATCTGCGGCGTCTCGACGGCGCGCGTCCGCTCACGGATCAGAAAGAATCCGGCCACCGCGGCCAGTAACACCAACAAATATGCCAGGCCATAACGCTTTCTTCGTCGCATAGGAACTTGCCTGATTAATCCTTCAATGCTATAATCTGCCCGTTGGGAGGGCGAGTAGCTCAGCCGGTTAGAGCGCTGCGTTCACATCGCAGAAGTCAGGGGTTCGAGTCCCTTCTCGCCCACCAGTTCGGTTGAACCGGCTTCCTTGGAAGCCGGTTTTGCTTTTCCGGGGCCATCTTCTGGCCGATTATACCCCGGCCTGCCGCCTGCGCCAATTCCCGTCGATTTACCCAATGACCACTCTCCTGAGCACCCTTGCCGACTACTCCCCGCTGCTGCCCTGGGTGCTGGCCTCTGTGGTCTTCTATGCGCTGGCCACCAGTGGACTGTGGCTGGCGATGCGCCGCAGTGGCTCCAGTGGACGCTTGAGCGGCCTGCTGGGCAGCATCCCCGGCCAGTTGGCGCTGTGGTTGGCGCGCCTGCTGTGGCTGGTCGGTCCCGGCTACGCGACTCTGCTGCTGGGCATTCTGTCGCCTCGTTTGATGGGGCTGAGCCAGGCGGAGCTAGGCTGGGGTCTGGGGCGCGGGCTGCTCTTCGCAGCCGGCGCGCTGGCTGTGCTCCTGGCGGCTGGCTTGAGCTATCGCCGCGCCTACCCGACCCGGCCGCCCTACCTTACGCTCAGCCACGGCATCGCCCTGACCGTCCTACTGGTGATGGAGGCCGGCGCGCTGCAATGGCAGTGGGCCTTCTACCGCAGCGCCGTGATCGAAGCTTTGACCAGCGCAGCTACGCCCGCGCCGATCTATTGGGGAACGTGGCTGGCAGTCGCTCTCCTAGCTGTGCAAGGCGGCCTCAGCCCCTTCCTATGGCATGACCTGCGCACGGCCGGCCTGGCCGAACGCCGGGTGCTGCGGGCCGCGCTGTTGGCAATCACCAGTGTGCTCTACCTGCTCAGCCGTAGCTTCTGGCTGGCATGGGCGCTGCACGGCGCTGCGAGCGCGATCCTGGAGCCGCGCGTCGTCCAGCCGCAGATGCCAGCCGCCACGCGACGACATGAAGGCCAGACATCCGGCGACTGAACGGTGCGCCAGGCAACAAAAAAGGCCGCCAGCAGCTCAACGGCCGCCAGCAGCCTTACCAGCCAGGTTGGCCAGCCCTAACGGACGAGATTCAGCACCAGATTCAGCACGATCAGCACCGCGAACATGGCCGCGGCCGTCAGGCCTAGCATCCGCAGGTCCTTGCCGACGAAGGGATACTCGCCCCGCAGGTCAACTTGCTTGCTGGGCTTGGGAGCTACCGCAGTAGACGTAGATGCGGGTTTGTAGGCAGGCCGCGCCTCGGTGCTGGCCTGCAGGGGCGGCACGGACTGCGATGGCTGTGGACCGGACTGGCCGTAAGTGCGTGGACTGGAAGAACGGGGCTTGCGAACTTTCTTCGCCATAGGACCTCAAAACCTCTCTAATGGGAAATCAATGAAAAGCATTATACGCCGGCCAGGGCGGTTGGTCAACTTAGCGCCCCCGTCGCAGCCGCCGGCCGAAGCGCTCCACGACCATGCCAGCCTCCTGAACACCCAACCGGCTGACTACCACGAGATAGACGACAGCGCCCAGCCCGCCGGCGATCGTGACCAGCAGCAGATTGCCCCAGAAGCCGGCCGGCAGCGCAGGTTGCATGACCGTAACCAGCAGCAGCAGGCCAAGGCTCATGACAGCCGATGCAGCCAGCGTGCCCAGCGCCGTGGTCCCTGCCTGTAGATCGCGCAGATCGCCCAGTCTACGGCGCAACAACAGCCACATGAGGATGAAGTGCCCGGTGTGCTTCATGGAGTCGGCGAAGACCAGTCCCAGGAAGCCAAAAGGCTTGACCAATAGCAGCGCAAACACCAGGTAGATGCCCACGGACACGACCCCCACGATGGCCGGAGTCAGCGTGTCGTTGCGGGCGTAAAAGGTGTAGTTCAGCAGCCAGTCCAGCGAAGCGGGGATCAGCCCCAGCAGATACAGATTGAGCGCCAACACCACAGCGGTCGTGTCTGACGGCAAGAACGCGCCGCGCTGGAAGATCAACTGAACGATGGGCGTGCCCAACACCCACAGTCCCACGGTAGCCGGCGTGATCAGCAGCAGCACCATGCGCAGCCCGCGGCCCAAGGTACGGCGAAAGTCAGTCTCGTTACCCGCGGCGAAGAACTGGGCCAGTGCAGGCAGTGCGGCCAGGCTGATCGCGACCGCCACCAGGCCGTGGGGAAGCTGGAAAAGGGTGGTGGCGTCGCGCATCCAGGCCAGGCTCTGCTCTCCCGTGCCCGAGGCCAGCCGCCGGTCGATGATCACCTGCGCCTGGCTGACCAACAGGCCAAAGAGGATCGGCAGGTAGAGCAGCCAGATGCGGCGCAGGGCGGGATGGCGCAGGCCGATGCTGACGACGACGCGCGCCCGGACCAGATCAGGCACTTGCAGCACAAGCTGCAGCACGCTGCCCAGCAGCACGCCGATAGCCAACGAATAGATGCCCAAACGCTCATGAAAAAGGAGCGCTGCCACGATGATGCCCAGGTTGTAGACTGCGGCTGCGAAGGCAGGAAAGGTAAAGCGCTTGAGGGCAAACAGCGTGCCCGTCACGACCCCTGAAACCGCCAGGAACCAGACGGCCGGTGTCATCATGCGCAAGAGCGTAGCCGTGACCTCCAGCAGCTCAGGTGACAGGCCACCGGCCACCAGCCGGGCCAGCGGCTCGGCCAGCGCCATGATCAGCACCACCAACCCCGCCACCACCAGCCCAATCACCGACAGCACCGTGCCCACCACCTGGCCGAACTCGCGCCGCCGCTCCGGCCGGGCGTAGTCGCTGAAGACCGGCACCAAGGCCGCGCTCAACATGCCGCCGACCAGCAGGTCGAAGATCATCGTGGGGATGGTGCTGGCGGCCTGAAAGGCGCTGACCAAGCCCGACGCGCCAAAGAAATAGGCGATGGTGGTCTCGCGCCCCAGCCCCAGCACCCGGCTAACGATATTGCCGAACGCGATGATGCTGGCCGAGCGGGCCAGCGAGGGCGACGCTTCAGCCGGAAGCGGCACAGGAAGCGGGGTGGGATCGGTGAAAGGCGCTTGAGACATGCTTTAGCTGCGAATCTGGGCTACGATCTCGCTGGTGCTACGTCCTGGCAGGTAGGGAATGAACTGGACGCGGCCGCCATAGCTGAGGACGACAGCGGCCTCCAGTGGGGTACGCTGTCCGGCGCCCCAATCGCCCCCTTTGACGTAGATAGCAGGCTGGATGGCGGCCGCCAGCGCCTCGGCCGTGGGCTGATGAAAGATCACGACTGCATCCACGGCACGCAGCGCTGCCAGCACCACCGCCCGATCGTCCTCAGGTAGGATCGGCCGGCCGGGTCCTTTGAGTTGGCGCACCGAGCCGTCGCCGTTCAGCCCCACCAGCAATACGTCGCCCAGCTCGCGGGCGCGCTGCAGGTAGTCCACATGGCCGCGGTGCAGCAGGTCGAAGCAGCCGTTGGTGAACACCACGGTCTTGCCGGCCGCGCGCAACTCCGCCGCCCAAGCTGCAGCCTCATCCTGCTCTAGCACCAGCCCGCTCAACACCACCTCAACCTGCATACCATTTCTCCATTCTGCATCTGCTCACCTACTTGCTTACTTGCCTACTTGTTTACTTGCCTACTTGCCTACTTGCTACAACGACTGCTCCAGCGCCTCAACCAGCTCCGCCGGCCGCACCACGGCGTTGCCCAGCCTGCGCACCACCAGGGCGGACGCGACGTTCGACAGGTGCGCGGCCGTGGATAATGAAAGCCGCGCAGCCAGCGCCAGCGCCAGCACCGCGACCGCCGTGTCGCCCGCGCCGACGACGTCATACACCTCGCCGACCGGCACGGCCGGGCTGTGGATCACCGCATGGCCGCGCTGAAGCGCCGACAGGCCGTCCGAGCCGCGCGTGACCACCAGGTGCTCCACACCCAGTTGCGGCAGCAGGCGGGTCAGTGCGCGTTCGAAATCGTCCTCGCTAGCCAGGGACTGGCCCAACTCAGCCTCGGCCTCAGCCCGGTTGCACTTGACCAGGTCGAAGCCGGCGAAGCGGGCCAGGTCAGCCTGGGCGTCGGCCGCCGTGAACAGGCCGTGCTGGCGGGCCATCTGGCGCACCCGCTCCACGACCGTTGGCGTCAGGACGCCGCTGCGGTAGTGAGAG
The DNA here is from genome assembly GCA_041300885.1 of Anaerolineae bacterium. GTDB lineage: Bacteria > Chloroflexota > Anaerolineae > JAAEKA01 > JAAEKA01 > JAAEKA01. The sequence continues at coordinate 10,001 of JBFYTD010000030.1, forward strand.
ACCAGAATGGCGTCGCAGCCGGGCGCCAGCGCCTCCAGCCGTTCCAGCAACGTCGCCTCGACCCAGCCATCCAGCGGCCTGCGCTCGATGTTGTCGATCCTCGCCAAATGTTGCGGCGTGCGCAGCACGCTCTCGGCCACCAGCCGGGTCTTAGTGGTGGTAGGTCGCGTCTCGTCTGGCACCACGCCGGCCAGATCGATGCCGGCGGCTTGCAGCGCATCCAGCAAACGCTGGCCGGCCGCATCCTGGCCCACGATGCCAACCATGATCGCCTGGCTGCCCAGTGCGGCCACGTTGTGAGCCGGGTTGCAGGCGCCGCCCAGCAGCGCGAAGCTGTGGGTGCGCTCCAACACGGGCACCGGGGCCTC
>JBFYTD010000337.1:0-3770 GCA_041300885.1 Anaerolineae bacterium
CATAATTCTTCCTTAGAGCAAAATCCATCATGCCCACCAAGCCCAACCCAAGCTGTCGCTTCTTTTACAACGACTATCACCGCGGCAAGGAGACCACCGAGTGTCGCCTGCCCAAGAGCCGCGATTCGCTGCGCTGGGAGCGCAACGTATGCGATAGCTGCCCCGTGCCCGGCATCCTGCGTGAGACCAACTGCGCCCATCTGGCGCTGGAAGGAACCATCCGCAAGCGCCTGCGCCTCAGCGCACGCATGGAGGTCTTCGCCGTCTGCACCAAGCACATGCTGCAACTGAAGGAGGCCGGCCACTGCCCGCAGTGCGCGGCCGATCAGGCGGAACTGATCGGTGAGCAGTGAGCAGTGGACAGTGGACGAGTCGGGTGACTGTTTACTGTTTCGGCGCAACGGTGTCGACCAAATACGCCTCGCGCCCGGTCCGCTTCAGCCAGTCCACCACCTGCCGCACCCCTTCAGCCCGGTCTTTGGGGCAGATCAGCAGCGCGTCGCCGCTGTCGACGATGATCATGTCCTCGATACCGATGGCCGCCACCAGCCGGCCGGCCGTGTAGATCAACGTATTCTTGGTGTCGGGGGCAAAAACGGGATCGTTGCCGCGCACCACGTTGCCCGCCTCGTCCGCCTCCAGCACCTCCAGCAGGGTGCCCCAACTGCCAATATCGGTCCAGCCGATGTCTACCGGCAGCACGGCGATGTCTTCGGCCGGTTCCATGATGCCATAGTCGATAGTCTGGTGGGGCAGCGTGGGGAAGACGCGCTGCAAGGTCGCGTCGGCGGCCGGCGTGCCCAAGCTGCGGCCGATCTCGGCCAGGCCGGCGTGTAGCTCGGGCATGTGCTGCGCAAACTCCTGCATGATGCGATCGAGCCGCCAGACAAAAAGGCCGGAGTTCCAGCTATGACGGCCATCGGCCACGAAGCGCTGCGCCGTAGGCAGATCGGGTTTCTCCGTGAACCTGACCACGCGATAGACCGGATGTCCCTGGGCCGGCGGCAGCGGCTCGCCGTGCTCCACGTAGCCCAGACCCGTGTGGGCAAAAGTCGGCTGGATGCCCAGCGTCACCAGCGAGCCGCGCTCAGCCACTTCAGCCGCAGCGGCTAGCGCTGCTCGCAAGCGCTCCGGCTTGAGGATCAGGTGGTCGGCGTGAACCGAGGCCATGATCGCGTCGGGCCGCAGGTGTTGAGCCATGACCGCGCCCAGGCCGACGGCCGCGGCCGTGCCGCGCATCATCGGCTCCGCGATGATGTGCCCGCTCGGCAAGTTGGGCAGCTGCTCACGCGCCAGATCCACGTAGTGCTGGTTGGTGATCAGCAGGATGCGCTCCGGCGGCGCCAGCGGCGTGAGACGCGCAAAGGTTTCCTGCAGCATCGTCCCCTGGCCGGTGAGGTCGAGGTATTGCTTGGGCAGCGCCTGACGGCTGCGCGGCCACAGGCGGGTGCCGCTGCCGCCGGCGAGAATAACAATGACGAGACGATCGGCTATGTTCATAGGGCGAAATTATAGCGCATAAGGATGGCCAGGGCAAGATTTCTCCAACTTGCGTCTGTAATATGATAGAGATCATATTATTCTTTGAAGAACTGGTGTAGAATAACCTTTGTGCTTTGAGGATGCATTGCCAAACCCCGTGCATTCTCGTTGTCGCCTGGTGTATGGCAATCAGTATACAGCTTGTATCCCAGTTGCGTAACAGGTAATTTGTCAGAATTTGCCAGTAATGCTAAACTATTGCTACGGCAGCAATACGAGAAAAGAGCCCACCAGTTCACTTGCCGGCCTGGCTAGCAACCAGGTGACCAGCAATTCCCCGTTCGATCAGGCTCTTTTTTGTTGCCGGTGCTCCTCGCATTGATGGCACTGCATGTGCAGACTTCGTTGTGACTGAGGTTAGGTCTGTACATCCTTTCGTGTGAAAAGGAGGTGTCCCGCTTCTACATCTGTCATATTTCCTAGTAGTTTATCTATCTGTTGGTACAACGAAGTAACCACTTTTCGACAACTCTGAGCATTCCATTCAAGGAGGAATGAAATGACCGATATTCTTTTTGGCGAAATTTTGGGCACCATGCTCCTGATCCTGTTGGGCGACGGTGTCGTGGCCAACGTCTTGCTGGGCAAGACCAAGGGCAACAACTCCGGCTGGATCGTCATCACCACGGCATGGGCTTTGGCGGTGTTCGTGGGTGCCTTTGCCTCGGCAGCGAAGAGCGGTGCGCACCTGAACCCCGCCGTGACCCTTGGTTTGGCCATCAATGGCGCCACCCCCTGGGGTGACGTGCCTGTCTACTTCATCGGCCAGTTCATCGGCGCCTTCATCGGTGCAACCCTGGTTTTCCTTCACTACTACCCCCACTGGGCAGCTACCACAGATCAGGGCCTCAAGTTGGCCGTCTTCTGCACAGGCCCCGCGATCCGCAGCAACGTCTGGAACCTGGTCTCTGAAATCATCGGCACCTTCGTGCTGGTGTACGGCATCCTGGCCATCAAGGGCGTTGTCATGGACCCCAGCGGAGCCGCTGTGCCGATCAACATGGGCGCTCTGGGCATCATCCCTGTGGCCTTCCTGGTTTGGGTAATCGGTCTGGCGCTCGGTGGTACCACCGGCTATGCCATCAACCCGGCTCGTGACCTCGGCCCCCGCATCATGCACGCCATCCTACCGATCCCCGGCAAGGGCGGCAGCGACTGGGGTTACTCATGGATTCCGGTTGTTGGCCCCATGGTTGGTGCGGTCATTGCCGCGCTGCTCTACGGAGCGTTTCCGCTGTAGTTATCTTTTGGCAGCCCCGGCCCCGGGTGGTCGGGGCTGCTCCCTTTCGGGTCGTTACCACCGTTGAGTCTGGAGGATGCGTATGAAAAAGTTGATCAACAACCCTGCTGATGTTGTCAAGGAAGAGCTGATGGGCGTTGCGCTGGCGCACGGAGACCAGGTGCGGGTGCATTTCGATCCCGCCTATGTCGTGCGCATCGATGCGCCGGTCAAGGGCAAGGTGGCCGTGATCTCCGGCGGCGGCAGCGGCCACGAGCCAATGCACGGCGGCTTCGTCGGCATCGGCATGCTGGATGGCGCTTGCCCCGGCGCGGTGTTCACCTCGCCTACCCCTGACCAGATGCTGGAAGCCACCAAGGCCGTCGACGGCGGCGCTGGCGTGCTGCACATCGTCAAGAACTACACCGGCGACATCATGAACTTCGAGATGGCGGCCGAGCTGGCCATGGCCGAGGGCATCGAAGTCGCCAGCGTGGTGATCGACGACGACGTGGCCGTGGAGAACAGCACCTGGACGGCCGGCCGCCGCGGCGTCGGCACGACCGTGCTGGCTGAGAAGATCTGCGGCGCGGCGGCCGAGGCCGGCAAGAGCCTGGCTGAAGTGACCGACCTGTGCCGCAAGGTCAACGGCTGGGGCCGCAGCATGGGCATGGCGCTGACCTCCTGCACCGTGCCGCACGCCGGCCAGCCCACCTTCGACCTGCCCGAGGACCAGATGGAGATCGGCGTCGGCATCCACGGCGAGCCTGGCCGCACGCGCATGGACCTGAAGAGCGCCGACGAGATCACCGAGATGTTGGCCCTGCCGATCATCAAGGACCTGCCCTTCGAGAAGGGCGACAAGGTCATTGCCATGGTCAACGGCATGGGCGGCACCCCGCTGATCGAGCTCTACATCGTCTATCGCAAGCTGGCCGAAATCTGCGAAGCGCACGGCATCACCATCGCCCGCAACCTCGTCGGCGACTACATCACCTCGCTGGAGATG
>JBFYTD010000338.1:0-5536 GCA_041300885.1 Anaerolineae bacterium
GGCCGACGTGATGTCGTCGGAGATCGCCTGCACCCGGGCCAGGTCGCCGTCCACGCCGAGGACGGTGTGGCCCATGGTCTCCAGCCGCCGCGCCAGGCTCGCGCCGAAGCGTCCCAGCCCGATCACGGCGAATTCTTTCTCAGATTGTCCCTTGGCGGGACCTTTCGATCTGCGTGCCATACGGAATCACCTCTGTCTGTTGCGCCGGCAACCGCCTACACCGCGCCATCCTCCGGCGCGGGCGTCTCATCAAGCCAACGCTGCGCAGCAGCGAGCGCGGCTCGCGTGCTGGCGCCGAGGTTCGTCGTGGCGACGAACACGTTCTCCGGGCCCAGGAGGTCACTGGTGGTCTCGGTGCGATCCAGTTGCCCCTTGACCTTCTTGCTAACCCCGGCCACCATCAGCCTGCCGCCTACAGCCTTGATCTGTTGCGAATAGCGTTCCAGGACGGTGATGAAGGAACTTCCAATGCCCTCTTGCGCCCGCAGCCGCAGGATCACCACGGGCCGCGTCGCGCTGCCCGCCTTGGGCAGGAATTGTTCGAGCGTCTCTGCACCGGTGAAGGTCATGTTGCCATAGATCTGCAGCACCGTCACCGCGTTGCTGGCCAGTTCTGACGGCGCAGGCCCTTCGCTCACTGTGCCGTCAGGGTTGGGCGTGAGCTGCGTCAGTCTCACCTCGCGCGACGAGGTGACGAAGAAATGGACCAGGATCGACAGCAGCACGCCAACGAAAACGGCACGTTGCAGGGGAATCGCCAGCGTCAGCGTCAAGGTCACCAGCATCACTGCGCGCGGGGCCCAGCCCGTGGCCCAGATATCGGCGATGCGCGCGCGTTTGACCGATTGGAAGCCGGCGATGATAAGCAGGCCGGCCATGGCCGGCAGCGCCACCAGGCTCACGGCCTGGCTGAAGAGTAACACGGCCAGCACTACGACCAGACCCGAGAAGATATCGGCCCAGCGCGACTTGGCGCCCGTGCTGATGTTGAGTACCACACCGGCCATAGAGCCGCCGATCGGTATGCCCTGGAACAAACCTGCGCCGATGTTGGCCGCGCCCTGTCCGACAAAATCGCGCGACGGGTTCGGGTAGTTGCCGTCCGGGTTCGGGTAGGCCTTGCTCACCCCGGCGCCCTGGACGAGACCGATGATGGCGAGGGCGATGGCGTCTAGCAGCAGCGCCGGCATCAGCGTGAAATCGGGCAGCTTGGGCAGCGGCAGAGAGGTTGGGATGACCGCCACATCACCGGCCTGTTGCACTGCGGTCCACCCCAGGGCGATCACTGCGACCGATCCGATCAACATGCCGATCAGCATGGCGAAGTTGCGCAGCCTGGTGCGATCCACCAGCAGGATCACGGCCACGGTCAGCAGGCCGATAACCGTCGTCTGGAGGTCCCACTGTCCCAAGTGCAGGAACGTGTCGACCGTTTTGATCACCCGGTTGCTATATGCGCTGGCGTAGCCGGTGAAGTCGCCCACCTGCGATAGGATCACGTTGATAGCAACGCCCGTCATGAAGCCAATCACGACGGAATTGGCGACAAAGCGCAACAACCGGCCCAACTTCAGCAGTCCGGCGAGCAGCATCGCCACGCCTGTAAGAACTGCCAGGGTGGAGATGGCTACGGCATGCGCATCGCCGCTGTAGCCGGTCAATGCTGAACCGGCTGTGATGGCCAGAGCGCTGGTGGCCGAGACGTTCATGAACGCGAAGCTGCCGAAGATCGCGCCTAGCGGGGTGCCGACCATGATGGCATAGAGACCTTGGACAGGGTTCGCGCCGGCAAGGATGGCCGTGGCCATGGCATCGGGGATGTTGGCGACGCCGGTGGTCAAGCCGGCAATCAGGTCAGGGACCAGTTTGCCGCGCGACTTGGCAGGGGCAGAAGTGGCGGTCATGGGTGCTTATCCGTTGGTGGCTAGGGTTGTGTCGTCGCGCCCAGTAGAAAAGCCCCAGGCTGAAGAGCAGCAACAACGCCAACGCCAGGCCCAGGAAGGCCATCCAGCGCGGAATGATGCCGGTGCGCAGCGAGAGGGTGCTGGTCGTGATCATGAACACGCCGGCCATCTTCATGGCATAGACGTTCATGATCTCATAGGTCACCGTGCGGCCGAACGAGTATAGGCCGGACTCGATCAGCGTGCCTGGCGTCGCCGCGTACATCTTCATGACACCTCCGGCCACGGCCGCAGAGGCGAACAGCATGGCCAGGAAAAGCAGACCGCTGCCGAGGAAGACTGTGGCGAAGAAGCGGTCCTCGCGCTCGCCCAGACGGTCGCGCACCACGCCGATGAACCACAAGAAGGCGATGCCGGCAAAGGGCAGCAGGTTCAGGGCCAGCGAGACGTTCCGCCAGCCGCCGGCCAGCCACTCCCCGGCATCTTGCGGGTCTTCAGGAACAGACAGACGCATCAACACCAGGCTGGTGAGGAGCAGAAGCGAAAACAGGATCCCAGCGATGGCCGCCGCGCGCGGCGTGGTCAATTTTGAGCGACTGAAGGTGCGTTCTTGCTCCATCAAGCTTCTCCTACTATCAGGTCTCTGAAATGAGATGGGTGTGTTAGAAAAGAGGGTCGAGAGACTTCGGAAGTCGCCGGTCCCGACGGACAATTAACACGATGCGTCAATGCTGGGTCATTTGCGCTCAGGCGGCGACTTCCGAAGTCTGCAGTGTGACCTTTTCAGCAGCTTTTCAGCTATCAGCCTCGCCTGGCGCGGGCAGCGCGTCAGCGGCGCCAGGATCAGCAGTGCGTTGCTCGAAGTCATGCACCGCCGCGGCGACGCTCAGATAAATGCGGTCCTCACCGATCTCCGCCATCAGGCTGGCTTGGCGCAACCGGTCGCGGACGCCCCCGCGCACCTGGGCCAGGAGCATGTCGACGCCCATTTCATCCAGTTCGACGACCAGGCCCTTGAGCATGTCCAGGCTGGCAATGTCCAGATCGGCGCTGGCGCCCAGGTCGAAGAGCACGGCCACGGGCGCCGGCTCGCTGGAAGCAACCAGATCGAGAATCTGGCCGCGCGCCACGTTGGCATTCAGGAAGTAGAGGGGCGCGTCAAGCCGCACGATCAGCAAGCCGGGGACACGCAGGTTTTCTGGGTGGCGAGCGATGTCGCCGTAGGCCGCCACCTCGCCCGGCACCTTGCCCAGAACCGCTTCGTAAGGCCGGCTAGCCCGGTACAGGATGATGACCAGCGAGAGAAACACGGCAATCAACAAGCCGGTGAGCACATCGGTGCTGATCACGCCCAGCAGCGCCACCATGGCCAGCACGAAGTCACTCCGATTGGAGGCGTAGTAGCGTCTGAGCTCAGGCACATTCATCAGACCAATGACCGATGTGATGACAATGGCGGCAAGGACGGCGTTGGGCAGGTTGCGAAAGAGGGGCGCTAACACGATGACGGTGACGATGATCAAAGCGGCCGTGACGATGGAAGAGAGCTGTGTGTGAGCGCCGGCTTCGTCGGCAGTGGCTGTGGACGAGAGGCTGGCATCCACGGTGAGTCCCTGGAACAGCGCGGCGTTGATGTTGGCTGCGCCCAGGGCGATCAGCTCCTGGTCCGGGTTGATCTCATAGCGATACTTGGCGGCAAACGCACGTGCGCTGCCCAGCGATTCGCCCACGGCCAGGAAGACGATGCCGACTGCGCCGGTGATCAGGTAGGGCAGGTCGGTCAGCGAGACATTGGGCAGCCCCGGCGTAGGGAGCCCGGTTGGGATCACGCCGACGGTGCTGACGCCTTTTTCGTCGAGATTGAAGATCGACACCGCGAGGATGCCCAGGACCAGAACGACCAGGCCGCCCGGGATGCGCGGGTAGAACCGTTTGATCAGGAAGATGAGGGCCAGGGCGCAAACGCCGAGGGCCAGTGTCCACGGATTTGTCTGGTCGAGCTCGGCGACCAACCCGCTCAGTTGCTGGAACGAGTTCCCGCTGGCCGCGGGCACGCCGAACAGCTTGGGCAACTGGCCGATAGCGATGGTGATAGCCAGGCCGAAGACGAAGCCGGTGACCACCGACTTGGAGAGGAAGTCCGAGATGAAGCCCAGACGAGCAATCCCCGCCGCCACCAGGAGGACGCCGACGGTGAGGGCGAGGGCGGCGGTGAGCGCCAAATAGCGGGTGGGATCTCCCCCCGCCATCGCTGCAATCACTGCCGCGGACATCACGGCCATGGTGGAGCTTGTGGTCACCTTGAGGTGGCGGCTCGTGCCGAAAATGGCGTAGGCGAGCAGCGCTGCGAAGGCCGCATACAGTCCGACCTGCGGCGGCACGCCGGCCATCTGCGCGTACGCCATCGCCACCGGCACCATCACGCCCCAGACGGTGAGGCCGGAGATGAGGTCGCTGCGCAGGAAATCGCGCGGGTAGGCAGGCAGCCAGACCGCGATCGGCACATAGCGGCCAAGTTGTTGGTGCAGTTTCTTAGTGTCGAGGGACATGGTTGGGTATCTTCGGGTCTTGCTTCAGTGCTGCGCGCTTGGAAGTCGAGCCGGCGTCATGGACACCTGCGATCGGTTCGCCCAGCTCGGGTGTCTGTAGAACTACGACGCGCCAAAGCGCGCGCGGTACGCCATCACCGCGGCGCGCACGGATGGATAGATGTGCTCCGCGCCCAACCGTTGCATCAAGCCCGTCGCGGTCAACAGGTCACGCAGCGGTTCATTCGCGCGTGCAATCCACAGCTCGACGCCCAGGCGTTCCAGGTCCGCATCGACGGTCTCCAGCGCCTCCGCGGCTGTCGAGTCGAAGTCGCTGATGGCCTCGGCGTCGAGAATGACGCAGCGCAGCCCAGAGCCGGCGTTGGCGATCAGTGTCTCCAGGCGCTCGGTGAAGAAGGCTGCGTTGGCAAACACCAACGGCGCATCGAAACGATAGACGATCAGGCCCGGCTCGGTCAGCGCCGTCTCTTTGTCGGCGACGCCGCGATAGATTGTGCCGCCGGCCGCGTCTACATCGTCCAACAGCGCGTCGTGCGGCCGCGAGATGTGGTAGATGACGTTGACCAGTGAGAGCACTACGGCCACCAGAATGCCCTGCAAGATACCGACGGTCAGCACGCCGAAGGCGGTCACCACCGCCAGCCAGAACTCAGCGCGACGCACCCGGCGCAAAAAGCGGAACGCTGCCACATCAAGCAAGCCCAGCGAGGCGATGATGATGATCGCGCCCAACACGACCGTCGGCAGCGGTGCGAGCAGCGGCGTGAAAAAAAGCAAGAAGATGACGGTCAGCGCGGCGGCGATCAGCCCGACCCACTGCGATTTGCCGCCCATCTGATCGGAGACCACTGTGCGCGACCCGCTGGTCGCGGCGGGGAAGCCGGTCAACAGCCCTGCGCCGATATTGGCCATGCCGATCGCGATGAATTCCTGGTTGGCGTCGATCTTCTGGCCGTGTTTGGCGGCAAAGACGCGCGCGGTGAGAACCTCGTCGGCGTAGATCAGGATCGTGATCGCCAGGGCGGCGGGCAGCAGCGCGAAGATATCCTGCACGCTGACGGCAGGGATCGCCACCTGCGGCAG
>JBFYTD010000339.1:0-3762 GCA_041300885.1 Anaerolineae bacterium
GGATCGATCCCCAGGTTGGCGTAAAAAGTGGCGTCCTCAGTGGCGATGGTGGCGTCGAGGAGGTGCTGCGAAACGTCACTCAATGGAATCCAGGTACGGCGGCCCTCCTCCCACAGCTCAGCCAGCAGCGCGCCGTGGCGGTCGCTGATGCGCGTCGTCTCGAAGACGCGCGGCAGCGGTCCGGGCTGGTAGCGCTGCAGGTAGATCTCTACCGCCTCCCTGGCCGTAGGCGCGGGCCGCTCGCCCAACTGCTTGGGCGTCGTGCAGCCGGCCAGCAGCAATACCAACGCCAACAGGCCTGCGATCATGGGCAGTCGTCGGCGGTTGAGCCTAGCATGGTTCGTGGAGTTGACGGGTCTTGCCATCACTGATGACACGTCCAGAAGACAGATTTGTTCACAGGTAGACAGCTAGCATCCGTAGCGCCAGCCACCGCCGGTTCACGGAACCAGCGGGAGCACCCTGCCACCGCGCCACCTGACACTTGACACCTTGCCACCTGACACTTGACACCTTGCCACCTGACACTTCTCCACTCCTCACTGCCCCCGATACCTGCGCACGTTCTCCAGGTGCTCCTCGAAGGTGCGGGCGAAAACGTGTCGTCCCGTGCCGCCTGGCTCGGCCACGAAGTAGAGGTAGTCGTGCTGGGCAGGATTGAGCACGCCCTGGATGCTGGCCAGCCGCGGCGCGGCGATGGGACCCGGCGGCAGACCGGCGTTGAGGTAGGTGTTGTAAGGGCTGATCACCTGGCTGTACTCCTCCAGGTAGACGGGGCTCTTCCACCACTGGCCGCTGTCCGGTTGAAAGCCCATGGCGTACTGTACGGTGGGGTCAGCCTCCAGCCGCATGCCGCGCGCCAGCCGGTTGAGGTAGACGCCGGCGATCAGCGGGCGCTCATCGTCCAGCACGGCCTCGCGCTCGACGATGCTGGCCACGGTCAGCACGTCGTGCAGGTCCAGCGCCGTTGACCCTTGGGCGATGGCCTCCCAGTAGACCGGCATGACTCGCTGCTCGAACTCGTCCAGTTGGCGTTGGAGCAGGTCGGCCGCGCTGGCGCCGTCGCGCGGGAGTTGGTACGAGTCGGGGTAGAGGAAACCCTCCAGGCTCTGGCCGGCCGGCAGGAACTGCAGGAAGCTGTAGCGCTGGCGATCCTCTGCGGCCAGCCCACTCAGATCAGCAGTCAGCGCGGCGCGGCGGTATTCATCGCCGTCGGCCACCTGGAGCCGGTTCAGGTGGTCGGCCGTCTGCTCCAGCCGCCAGCCCGGCCGTACAGCCACGGTGACGCCGGGCGCGACCGAGTTTTGCAGGGCCGCGGCGATCTCCGGGATGGTCATGGTGGCGTTGAGGGTGTATTCGCCTGCCTCCAGCCGGCTGGCCAGCCCGCCCGCGCGCACATAAGCCTCGAACAGCAGGGCATCGCTGACCAAGCCGGCCGCCTGCAGGTTCTGGGCGATGGCTTTGGCCGGCGCGCCCGGCGGCACGATGAAGGCAACCGGCTGTGAATCGACGCCGGCCGGCTGGCTCAACTGCGCCCGGTTGGCCTCCAGGTAGACACTGAGGGCCGAGCCGCTGTCACAAGCGGTCAGCAGCGTGAGGGCTGTGGCGAGAAGGAGGGTCAGCAGGATCTGTCGTGGCATAGGTCAACTCAACGGTGTTTTTGTTCGATCGTCAGGCATCGTATATTGCCGAGCCTCACGTGGACGCTCTGGCTATCGTGGCTTGCCGCGCGTGGATTGCACGCGTCGCTGCGGCGCATAGTTCATTGAACGGCTGCATTATAGCCTGCTGCCAGCAGTCTGCGAAGAATTGCGAGTCTGGCGCGCGGCAGTAGACGCTCGCCAGACCTGTTTTGATGCTCAGACAGTCATCCATGCGCTGGGCGCACAACTGCCGATGAAAGCGCGGCGGGCTCGGTCAGGCCCACTCCGGCAGACCTCCGGGGCTGCCGGAGGCGTGCGCAAAGACCGGCCCGAGCGATTTTCAAGTCAAGGTCAGCGTGATGGGTCAAGACTGTTCGCTTCTCGACCTGTCCGCAGCGCTGTGTCTTGTTGCATAGCCGTGGTCACAATTTCCAAAAGATCGACTTTGCGGTATGATGTGCCCGTTCAACGAGTGAGGCTACGAGGTAGCAGCGCGGCGACGTGGGCAAAGCAGTCGCTGGACACGCCCTCTCGTCCGACTCTGTCGCATAGATTACGATCGATCCCGTGATATCATGATCCAGAAACAAATCATACGCACAGAACAAGCTACCAAGTGTCGCCTGACGTTTGTGCTGCCCGAGCTGATCTGGGCCGACAGCGTCTTTGTGGTGGGCGATTTCAACAATTGGGACACGGCCGCACTGCCCATGCAACAGGACACCCAGGGCCAGTGGAAAGCCACTATCGAGGTGGAAGCGGGCGGCGTTTATCAGTTCCGCTACCTGTGTGACGGCGACTGGATCAACGATAATCAGGCCGACGCCTACTATGCCAACGACTACGGCGGCCACAACTCGGTGGTCATCACTGACCCCGGGCCGGCCGCCTGACCCCCCCCTCAATCTTTCTTCCCTAGATCGACCGCCGTGGGCACCCTTAATCCTGACATCCCAGCTCCCGATCTGACCCAGGCCCTCAACAGCGCAGCCCGCAGCCTGCCGGTCTATGGGCGTCGCTTGTTGAGTCCGGAGCTGCTGCTGCTGACTTTGCTGCGCAGCCCGGAGCTGCCAGGCTATCGACTGCTGGAGCGTTTCAGCCGCGAGCGGGGCTTCAAGCTGGCCGATCTCGAGCGCGCGGCCGAGGACCAGGTCAAGGCGCGCGAGAGCCGCAACGCCGATTTCGACTTCGTGGCCGCCGACGGCCGCCGCGTCCCCCTCTCCGATGAAATGTTGGTGGTGCTGGACGAGGGCAAGGCCGTGGCCCAGTCCATGGACGAGATCTACGTGGGGACGGTGCATGCGCTGGCCGCCATGTCGCAGCGCGGGGTCAGCACGGCCGGCCTCTTGCAGCGCTACGGCCTGACCCCCACCGTCCTCTCCGGCGTGCTGGCCGACGACGTGCTGGCCCGCCGCATCACCACGTCCGACCTGGTCAGCCTGGCCAAGGCCGGCGAGCTGAGCCCGGTCTACTATCGCGAAACCCTGCTGCGTGAGCTGCTCAATCTGCTGAGCATGGCCCGCAGCCGGCACGTCATCCTGCTGGGGCCGGCCGGCGTCGGCAAGCGTTCCCTGGTGCAAGGCCTGGCGCTCTTGATGGCCGAGGGTAAGGGGCCGGTCGGGCTGGACAAGCTGGTGCAGGTCGGCGAGAGCGCGCTGCTGGACGACGCGGCGGCAGCCGTGCAGGCCGGGCTGCGTCAGGCCGCGGGCGGCATCCTCTTCCTGCCCAACATCCACCGCTTCTTCGGCGGCGTCGTGCGGGCCGATTTCCCTAAGGCCACCCGGTTTGTGCAGAAGGCGCTGCTGGACGGCGGCGTCGTCATCGTTGGCACAGCGGTCGAAAATGACTTCAACGAGCGGCTGGCTGGCGACCCGGCCGTGGCTGAGCACCTGCACCTGGTGCGCGTCGCTGAGCCGGACGAAAAAGAGACGGCCGCCATCCTGGCCGTACATCAGCCCAAGCTGGAGGCCGACTACAGCATCCAGATCGCCGACGATGGGCTGCCTGCCGCGGCCCGACTGGCGCGACGCTATCTGACGGCGACACCGCTGCCCGCCTCGGCCGTCCAGTTGCTGCACCGGGCCTGCGCCTTGGTGCGCATGGATCAGCAGGCTCACCA
>JBFYTD010000340.1:0-3762 GCA_041300885.1 Anaerolineae bacterium
AAGTGATCGTCGGCAATCAAGATGCGGATCGGTTCTGACATCACGCTACCTCCGCTTGATAGGGGATCATGGCTTCCAGCCTTGTGCCGTTGCCCGGCTCACTGACAACGGAAAGCCGGCCGCCGAGCCGGGCGACCCGCTCGCGCATGTTGTCCAGCCCCATCCCGCCGTTGCTCCGTGAGGGATCGAAGCCGCGACCGTCGTCGGCGATGCGCAGGTGCAGATGCCCGTCTGTCCGGGTCAGCCGCATGGCCAGGCGAGTGGCGGCGGCGTGTTTGACCACGTTGTTCAGCGCCTCCACGACGATGTGATAGACCTGGACCTCCAGTGTGCGCGATATCCCCGTGAAGTCGTCGAGCTCGACGTCAAGCTGCAGACCCACGCGTCGCTCCACGGTGTTCAGCCGCAGTTGAATGGCCTGGCTCAAGCCTTCCTGCTCCAGGTCCGCCGGGCGGAGCTCGTACAACAGCAGGCGCATCTCGCGCAACGCGTGCAAGGTGTTGCGCTCCAGCTCGGTGAGGCTTGCCATTAAGCGGGCGGAGTCGCCGTCTTCGGCCGCCTCGCGCCCGGCGCGGCTGAAGAGCGTCAAGCTGTACAACGACTGGGTGACCGAGTCGTGCAGATCGCGAGCCAGCCGCTGCCGCTCCTCCAACACGGCCATGGCCCGGGCGTCGTGGCGCAGGCGGTCGGTCTCCACCATCATGCCAATTTGCTCGGCCAGGGCCGTCACCAGCGCGATATCGTCCACACTGAAGCCGCGATCGGTGAAGCGAAAGCAACTCAACAGCCCTTCGGTCCGCTGACCGATCCTGATCTGCGTCCCCAGATAGGTTTGAAAGCCTGGGACGCGCAAAGCCGCGGGAAGCCTGCTCAGGCCTGAGAGCGCCGTGGTGATCAGCGGATCGTTCGGCTTTTGTAGCCAGCGCTGCAGGTCCGGCGATAATTCGACGATCTGCAATTGCGTCTGGGCATCGCTCGCAAGACTCTGTTGGCCAGCCAGATGCAGGGTCGTGCGGCCAGCATCCAGTAGATGGACACAGATGGCCCGGCTGCGAGTGGCTTCCAAGATGCGGGGCAGGACTTGCTCGAAGACCTCGGGCAGGTTGACGCCCTGACCGGCCAGCAGAGTCAGATCAAAAAAGGCGGCCAGCTCTTCGGTACGGGCGACCAGGTGACGCTCCAGCGATGCCGCCATTTCCTGGAGCGCACGCTCAGCTCGCTGGCGCTCTTCGATTTCGGCGCGCAACAGGTCAACGGTATCACGCAGCTCGGCCGTGCGTTCTTCAACCTGCTGCTGTAGCTCGATTGTTCTCAGAGCTGCGATCTCCGCCTCTTTTTTCGCCGCTTCAGTGTCGTGGACCACTTGCAGCACCTTCAGGCGCTGGTCGGCTTTCTCACCGGCGACGAGCTCCTTGAACACCTGGTACTGTTTGAAGTGAGCCAGCGCCAGCGTCGCATCGCCCGTCTGCTCGTAGACTTCGGAGAGGTGCAGATGAATTTTGAACAGCTCGTTTTTGGCATCGATTGACCGGGCGACAGCCAAGCCCTGGTGCAGAAAGTCCAGCGCCAGATCATGGCGTTGCATGTCACCGTAGGCCCGCCCCAGATCCAGCAGAATGAGCGACTCGGTCACCTTTGACCCCAATGTCCTGGAAGACGCCAACGCTTGTTGCAGATAGTCAACAGCCTGGAGTTGGTCACCTGTTTGGCCAGCTATCTTGCCAAGGATCTCCCAGGAATAGATCTCGAAGAGCTGAAATCCCGCCTTCTGGCTATTGCCCAAGCCGATTTCCCCATACTCACGTGCCAGTCCATAGTCGCCGATCAAGAGGTAAGTCTCTGCCAGATTCAGATTCGACAAGCACTCGATGCGCACGTAGTTGGTTTCGGCGGCAATCTGCAAATTCTGACGCAGCGCCTCTATAGCCCGCTGGTAGTCGCGTTCTTGCACGTAGATATTGGCCAGGTTGTTGTACGCATTGGCGATGCGCCGTTTGTCGCCGATGCGCTCGGCCGCCTCAAGCTGCTTATACATGGTATCCAGCGCTTCTGGAAAACTGCCGATCTGAGCATAGATGCCGGCTATGCCGTCAAATACATCGGGCAGACCATCGTCGATCTGCTGCGCCTCTAAGAGCGCCAACGCTTTGAGCAGTTGGCTGAGTCCCAACGGATAGTTGCCCCAGCGCATGTTGACATAGCCCTGGGTGCGCAGGCTGTACGCCATACCGACCTCATGCGGCGGCGCGCCGTCATCGGGGGAACTGGCCAGCGCGTGGGCTGTCTCGGCCAGCGCATACGCCCGTTGCAGATCGACGTCGCTCAACGCCCACGCCAGCTCGTTGAGAAGGTCGACTTTGCCAGACCAATCTGCGCCAGGATGGCTATCCCAGTTGGCAAGCTGTTGTTCTAGGTGGCTAATCCGCTGCGCATCGGTCATGGGTTCACCGGACGAAAGTCGAAGATCAGTGGCTCACTGCTCCTTGGATTATACACAGTTTCGCCATCTTTGCACGCAGTTCGGTCGACAACGCTGCACGACTCAGCGACAATACTTGCCGATTGCGCGCCGTGATGCATAATCGCACTGTGAGCACCGCCATATGACGCTTGCCCCGGAGAACCACCATGCCTGATCTGGCTTACATTGGACAAGTGACCACCACCTATCCCATCCCCGGCGCGGACTTCATCGAGAGTCTTGAGGTGGTGTGCGGCCCCGGCGGGCGCTGGCGAGGCACGGCCAAGAAAGGGGACTTCTCGCCGGGCGATCGCTGCGAGGTCTACCTGCAGGATGCGCTGTTGCCGCAGACTGAGCGCTTCGCCTTCCTGGAGTCACGCCACTGGCGCATTCGCATGGTGCGCCTCAAGGGGGTGCCCAGCGAGTGCCTCCTCATGCCGCTGACGGAAGCCATGATCGACCTCGAGATGGGCGCCGACATCACCGAGCTGGCCGGCGTCGTCAAGTACGAGAAGCCCCTATCGGCCAACCTCGGCGGCGACATTCGCGGCAGCTTTCCGGCTTTCATCCCCAAAACCGACGAGCCCAACTTCCAGCGCGCGCCTGACTTGGTGGCAGCCCTGCAAGGGCTACCGTTCTATGCCACGCTCAAGGCCGATGGCAGCAGCGGCACGGTGTTCTGGGACGCCGACGGCGCAGTGCGCGCCTGCTCGCGCAACTTCGAGCTGAAGGAGCGGCCCGACACGGCCGTGTGGCAACTGGTGGCCAAGTACGACCTGGCCCAGCACCACCTGCCGCTGGCGTTGCAGTTCGAGATCGTCGGCCCGGGCGTGCAGAAAAACTGCCTGGGCCTGCGAGAGCTGGACCTGCGGCTGTTCAACGTTTGGCGCATCGACCAGCGGCGCTACCTCGACTTCGCCGACATGCTGGCGGTCGCCCAGCGCCTGGGCCTGCCGACCGTAGACCTGGTCGAGGTGGGCGCGGCCTTCCGCATGGGCGTGCGCGACGACGAGGCGCTGCGCCGCTACGCCGAGCGCACCTACCCCAACGGCGCCACGGCCGAGGGTGTGGTCATCCGCCCGACGCAGGAGATGCAGGTCGACGGCGAACGGCTGAGCTTCAAGGTGATCAACTTGCTGTATCGCGATTGATTGTGTTGGAGACTGATGAGCATGGTCGATCCGCCCCATCCTGGCGAGTTCATTCGAGAAGTCTACCTTGAGCCGGCGCATGTCAGCTCGCGCGCCGTTGCTGCTGCCTTGAAGGTGTCTCCATCGACGTTGGCGCGCTTGCTCAATGGA
>JBFYTD010000341.1:0-3761 GCA_041300885.1 Anaerolineae bacterium
CAGGGCCGGTAGCGGCGCGCGGCCATCACCGCCGCCGCCGCGAGTTGTAAGGAGGCCAGCCATGATCAGCCAGGCGGAGTTCGAGCGCGTCGCCAGGGCTTTCCCCATGTTGCAACGCATCGATGCAGCGTTGGCCCAGGAGTTTCAGGCCGCAGTCACTCTGGCTGCCCTGCCGGCGGGCCGGGATGTGTTCGTCGAGGGGGAGCGCGCGATCTCGTTGGCGTTGCTGCTCTCCGGTGCGGTGCGGGTCTACAAGATCGGCAAGAGCGGCCGCGAGATCACGCTCTACCGCTTTGGCCCGGGGGAGAGTTGCATCCTGACAGCCAACGCCATTCTGAGCCAGCAGCCTTTTCCCGCCCTGGCCACCGTGGAACAGCCGGTGGAAGCCGCGATGGCGCCGGCCGCGGCGTTTCGCGAGTGGGTTGGCCGCTCGGAGCTGTGGCGCGAGTTCCTGTTCCATCTCCTGTCGCTGCGCCTGATGAGCGTGTTGACCCTGGTGGACGACGTGGTGTTTCGCCGCATGGACGCCCGCGTGGCCGCGCTGCTTCTGGATCGCAGCCTGGCCCGCAACCCGGTAGCCGTCACCCATCAGGTGCTGGCTGCCGAGTTGGGCAGCTCGCGTGAGGTCGTCAGCCGCATCCTCGAGGGGATGGACGCGGCCGGCGCGATTCGCATGGGACGGGGAGTCGTGGATGTGGTAGACGCGGCTGCTCTGGCGGCGCTGGCCAGCGCGTGACTTTGTCACTGACAAAGGGGCGCGCCATCGGCTATACTGGCACCACGCGGGATGGGCAGCCCACCCCGCGCTGGCCTTGCGCCCATCCTCCTTGCTCATACAGAGGCGCGTAGCACACCCGAATTCTGTTCTTGCTTCCCAACCCAGGAGTGACCTATGGTGTACCGGCGGATTATCACACTGACTATCGCTGCGGCGATCATTTTGGCGGGTCTGGCGCCGGCGGCGCCGGCCAGGGCCCAGGAAGCCCCCCCGAGCTTCCAGCTTCAATACCTGGGCCCCGGCACGCCGGTGGCCATCAACAACAACGGCGTCGTGGTGGGACGCCTGACCAACGGGAGCGGCAACTACCAGCCGCTGGTCAGCGCCAACGGCGCGCCCTGGGCGGCGCTGCCGGCGCCGGCCGGGGCCATGAGCGTCTTCCCGACAGACGTCAACGACAACGGCGTCATCGTCGGCGTGTCGTTCTCGCCCCAGTGGAACCCTGTGGCCGTGCGCTGGACGCCGGCCGGGGGCGGCTACACGCTGGAGGAGCTGCCCCGCCTGCCGGGCGACGCCTCTTCCTACGCCACCGGCATCAACAACCTGGGCCAGGTGGTGGGCGCACGCCGCGCGCTCGGCTATGTGCCGACCGGCCAGGGCTGGCTGTACAGCGAGCAGGGCGGCGTGGTCGATCTGGCCGCCCAATACGGCTGGTGGAGCTATCCCACCGAGCTCAACGACGTGGGCCAGGTGATCGGCGGCGCGGAGCGTCTCGACCTCAACACCGGCGCGGTGGAGTGGATCGGCAACGGCCCGACCAACTACAACGCCGTGGCCGCGGCCGACATCAACAACAGCGGCATGATGGCCGGCGCTGCGTCGCTGCGGTCGAGCTCGCTGAACATCGTCTCGGTCTTCCGCTATGAGGGCGCGGCCGGCTGGCAGTACATCGACGGCACCAGCCGCTACACCGTCGCCTCGAGCATCAACGGCCGCGGCGACGTCGGCTACGGCGAACTGGGGACCGGCCTGTACCTGAATGGCCTGGGCAAGTTTGCCCTGAACAACCTGTTGGATCCGGCCGTGGTCAGCGCCGGCTGGTCGATTACCGGCAGCGGCGCGCTGGTCAACGATCAGCGCCAGGTGGCGGCCGTGGGCAGCAACCCGGGCGCGGGCCAGTCCGGCGGCGTTCTGTTGACGCCCGGCGGCGCGCTGCCGGCCCCGACGGCGCCGGCCAACCTCCAGGGCGTAGCGCACCCGGCGACGCGCATGGAGCCGTTCAACTCGATCAACCTGACCTGGGAGAACACCAGCCCGGCGACGCAGGGCTATGAGCTGGAGCGCAGCGAGGCCGGCGCCGGCGCGTGGACGCGGCTGGCCCTCACGCCGCCTGGCACGGCCACCAACCACACCGACACGACCGTAGGCGTGGGTGTGACCTACGACTACCGCGTGCGCGCGGTCGGGGTAGGCGGCGCCAGCCCGTGGTCGAACGTGGCCACGGTGACCGCGCCTGCTACGCCGCTGGACACCACGCCGCCCGTGGTGTCGATCCTGTCGCCCGCCAACGGCGCCAGCGTCTCCGGCACCGTCATTGTGTCGGCGCAGGCCACAGACAACGTGGGCGTCGAGTATCTGGAGATCAGCTTCTGGAACCAGTACACCGGCCAGCAGGTCATCCTGGGCTCGGTGTCCAACGCCGGGACGCTGTCGGTCAACTGGAACACCAGCGGCCTGACGCCGGCCGCCTACACCGTGCGCGCCTTCGCCAACGATGCGCTGGGCAACTGGAGCCAGGCTGAGATCACCGTCAACGTCACGGCCGGCGCGATCGCGGTGATGCGGGTGACCGACATTGCGTTGAGCGGCAGGGTGTCCGGCAGCAAGGTCTCTGTGACCGGCGACGTGTACGTCAAGGACGGCAACGGCCAGGCCGTGTCCAACGCAGCGGTCACGATTCGCTGGACGGTGCCGGGCGGCGCCAATCGCACTGCTACGGCAACCACAGGCAGCAGTGGGCGCGCCCGGTTCACGACTAGCGGCGGGCGCGGAACCTACACCCTGACCATCACCGGCGTGAGCAAATCCAGTTACGTGTTCGATGCGGCCGGCAGCGTGATGACGAAGAGCATCACCAAGTAGCGCAGAGGCTGGCCGCCGGGCGCGGGCCGCCGTCCTGCGATGGACGGTGGCCCGCTTTTTTGTTATGAGTAGTGTGACATCTTGCCCTTGATGTGGTATATTGGCACATGATGAACGGCTCCGGAGTCCCGGCCCACTTGTTTCACTGCACTCATTACGAAGGATCGTCCATGAACCACGCTTCGCTCTCTTCAGCTCAGCCCTCCGCCCGAGACGCCATGGGCGTCGTTGGACTGCCCATGCCGGCAGCAGCACTGGCTGCGCGGCGCTGGGATGTGATCGTCGTCGGCGCGGGCCACAACGGGCTGGCCTGCGCGGCCTACCTGGCGCGCGCCGGCAAACAGGTGCTGGTGCTGGAGGCGCGCGAGCGGGTCGGCGGCGCCTGCACGCTGGAGGAGCCGTGGCCCGGCTTCCGCGTCTCGCCCTGCGCCTACCTGTGCGGCCTGTTACACCCGCTGGTCATCGAGGAACTGGACTTCCCGGCCTGGGGCTACCACTGGACGCCGGCCACGGCCGGCATGTTCGTGCCTTTCGAGGACGGCAGCTACGTGCAACTGCCCGAGGACGACGACGCCTGCGAGGCCGAGATCCTGCGCTTTGCGCCGCAGGACCTGGCCGGCTGGCGGGCCATGGGCGACGTGATGCGCCGGGCGCGCAACGCGCTGCGGCCGTCCGGCCCCCTGGGCGGCGCGTTCTCAGCCGATGACTTGTGGCTCAATCCCGCGCCCAGCCGGGAGCAGATCGAACAGCGCTTGGCCGGCGACGACGAGGCAAGGGGTCTGCTCTTCGATTGGTCCATGGCCGAGTACGTCGAGCGCTACCTGATGGACGAGCGCCTGCAGATGGCCTACCTGGGCCAGGGGGTGATCGGCACGTTCGCCAGCCCCTTCGACCCCGGCAC
>JBFYTD010000342.1:0-3761 GCA_041300885.1 Anaerolineae bacterium
AACAGGCTGAACGGCAACACGAAGAAGACCAGCAGGCTGAGCGTGCTGGCCACGGCGACGAGCGCCAGCGCAGCGATCGCTCGGCGGTTGCCGTTTGTCTCGCTCATGGCGCGGGCTCTCGGGCGCGCTCGCCGACGGCAGGCCAGCGCTGCCTGAGCCATCGCGCAGCATCGGCCAGCAGCAGGGCGTACAGAGGCAGATACTGCGCCCAGGCGGCCCACGGCTGCGGGCGTCCGGTGATAAAGATGCTGTAGGACAGGGCGACCAACCCGCAGAACAGCCACCAGCCGGTCCAGGCGTCGGCGCGCAGGCCCAGCAGCCGGCCCGGCTGCACGAAGATGGCGGCCAGCGGCAGCACCCACAGCATGTACCACGAGAACAGGTTCTGCGTCAACAGCGTAAACGCGCCCATCAGCCAGATGCTGCGGCGCAGCGCAGCCTCGCCGTCGGCGGCGGGCCGCACGATCATCCACAGCCCCAGCACCGCCAGCGTCGCCAGTGTCAGCGCCAGGATGCCCAGGTCGGGATCGATGCCCCATGACTTGAACTGCGGGATCAACAGTGCAGCCAGGCCCAGGTTGAAGCGCTCGTTGAAGTAGACGGGCAGAAAGCCCAGTACCTGGCTGCCGTCGCGCAGCACATACGGCGCATAACAGGCCGCCACGGTCACGACGAAGGCCGCCGGCATGGTCCAGCGGCCGCGCCGGTCGGCGGGACGCCACAGCGCGGGCAGCAGCATGGCCGGGTAGAGCTTGACGGCTGTCGCCACGCCTAGCAGGACGCCCACCAGAGCGTCCTTGTTGCGCACCCGGGCCCACCACGCGCCGACCAGCAGCGGCAGCACGAGCGCATCGACGTGCGCGCCGTGCGCGGTCTCGAAGAGGAGCA
Source organism: Anaerolineae bacterium (assembly GCA_041300885.1). GTDB lineage: Bacteria > Chloroflexota > Anaerolineae > JAAEKA01 > JAAEKA01 > JAAEKA01. The sequence goes on from JBFYTD010000342.1 coordinate 889, forward strand.
GCGGCGCCCAGAGGTAGATCACGACGCGCGCCGGAGACCGGCCTAGGTCGCGCAGCAGGCCCAGCAGCAGCCCGCCGGCCAGCAGCGCGCTCAGCGCCATGGCGGACTGGAACCAGCGCACGCTGTCGGGCACGATGCGCCACAGCCCGGCGAAGGCCACTTGGGCGGCCGGCGGATAGATCGTCCACGAGGTCTTGCGGTTGATGTAGCGCCACACTGTATTGTCGCGCAGTTCTTGCAGCTCAGGGGCGGCGGGCGGATAGCGGTAGGGGCTGACACCAGCGGCCTGTACCCGGCCATCCCAAACGTAGCGGTACATGTCATCAGACAGGGTGGGCCGGTTGAACACCAGCAGCGCCATCATAGCCACAGCCAGAATGAAGACGCCAGCCAACGCCGCACGCGATATAGTGCGCATGCGCAGCGCCACGACGGTAGCGGCGGCGTAGAGCAAAAACGCCACAGCATAAGCGGCGAGAAACTGCAGCGTGTACCGGCGCAGGCTCGCCAGGCTCAGCGTGTAGGCTAAGGGGGCAAGGGCCAGTGCGCCGAACGCCAGGAGCAAGGCCGGGCTGCTGGGGATCCGACGACGGTCGCTCATGGTGTCTGACCATCCGTCAGGGACACACTTGCCGACGCGTAGCGCAAGCTGGCAGGGGCGGCTCCTGCCGGCAACACAAACACGGCGTGGCCGGATACGCCGCGGCCCGGTTCGATAGTCTGCTGGCCAAAGCGGGCGACGGCGAAATCCAGCGCAACGGGTTGCGGCGCCAACGTATCGCCGGCTGCGGTGTGCAAGGCCAAATCGGCCGGCGTCACCGCGGCCGGGCCTGCCCCCTTGGTCTCCAGGAAGAACACCACGATCAGGAAGCGTCCGCCGCCTGGCGCAGGATGTCCGGCAATATGGCTGACCAGGGCCGCCTGAGTCACATGCAGACGCCACGCCTGATCCTCGGCGCTGGTTGGCAGGGTGAACTCGCCGCCAGCGATCAGCGTTGCATTGCCCGGCGGTGGGAAAAGCGTGCCTGGCGCGGGCAACGACGCCTCTGCGCCGCTGAGGATGGCGGCTGCGTTGGCCGCAGTGACCGGCTCGGCCAGTTGCGCACCGTTCAGGCTCAGCTCGTAAGCAATGGCGTCGTAGTGTTCCTGATCGGTGAGCGCGCGCATCTCCCGCTCCGGTCCGCTGCGGGTGACGTCGAAGATGACCTGAGCTGTGGGGTTGCGCTGGGTGAACTCCGGTCCCACCAGCGGCCAGGCGCGAAAGCCGTCGCCGCTGCGGATGCCCTCGCCTTGCACGCCGTGGCACTGGGCTGTGGCGCAATCGCGGGCGTAGATCGCCGTACCGCGCGTTAGCTGCGCGGCGACGGACCCGACAGGAGTCGAAGAGGCCGGCTGCGTACAGGCTGCCGATGTAGCCCCGATGATGAACAGCAAGCATAGCGATAGATAGCGCCGGCAGAGCTGCATAATTGACCTATTGACGCACCAGCGGCACAAAGAGCACACTGTCGAAGCCGGCGCGGCCATTCCAGCGCTTGTCGGGATTGGCAGGGTCGTCCAGCCAGCGCCGGCCATCCACCAGGAATCTGTAGGTGTATTCACCGGGCGGCAGCCGGCGGATAGCGCCGCGCCACACGCCCGGTTCCGTCTGCGCCAGCGCCATCCCCGGGCCGTCCCAGCCGTGCCAACTGCCGCTCACCCGCACGTCCTGGGCTTCGTGTTCGTGCAGGACGAACTCGATCCTATCGCGGGTGATGTAGGGCAGGCTGGTGCAGGCGGCCAGGCTCTCGTGCTGCTCGCGCAGGGCCAGGGAGACGGCCAGGCCCGCCTCCAGCGCGCCCGCGCCTTGCTGCTCGCTGGGGACCCCCGGCAGGGCATGGGCCGTGCGCAGCAGAATCTCGCGCACGAGAGCCGGCGTCAGTCGCGGATTCGCCTGCAACATGCAGGCTACCGTGCTGGCCACCAGGGGCGCAGCGAAGCTGGTGCCATCCACGTGCTGGTAGTAGGGCGTGATCAGCTTCTCCGCTGCGATGCGCGCCTCGACCTCGGGCACGCCCAGGTGGCGCCTGCTGAACAGCGACACGGCCTCCTGTTCGACCGACGAGCCGGGCAAGACCGGCGCCACGACCCAGATACTGGGCGCGACAAGCTCCGGCTTGGCAATGCCGCCATCCCCCGTGCCGTAGTTGCTGTGCCACAGACTGATCTCGGCGTCCGAGAAGGTGTTGTGGTCGTCGATGCCGCCGATAGTCAGCGCGGCCGGCGCAGTGGCCGGCGGGTTGAGAGCGCGCACGCCGTCGTTGCCGGCGGTCGCTGTAACAACGACGTTCTGGGCCACCAGCGCAGCCACGGCCTCGTCGATGGGGTTGCGGCGCAGGTCGGCGCGCGCCGCGCCGCCCAGCGAGATATTGACCACGCGCAGTCCCAGCGTCGCCGCGTTCTCAGCCAGCCACTGCAAGGCCCGCACGATGGCCTGGTCGTTGATGCCTTGCCGGTCGTTGCGCACCTGAACCAGCACCAGGTCGGCGTCGCTGGCCAGGCCGCGGTACAGGCCGTGGCTCAGCTTGCCGTTGCCGGCCGCGGCCGTGGCGGTCATGGTGCCGTGCCATTGCCGCTCGTGCAGCGCGTCCCAGCCTGGCCAGGTGGGCTGTTCGTCCGGCCCAAAGAAAAGCGCCTGGGGTCCTGCCGGCGACGTGGCATCTACCCAGGCGCGGATGCGGTTCACCGGTTGGGTTAGGTCGGCATGCGGATAGAAGCCCACGTCGACCATGGCGATGGTCACGCCGCGGCCGGTGAAGCGCGGGTCGGCGTGCAAGCGCAGCGGTGTGGGAATGGCCCCAAAGGCTGCTTCGGCGTCCAGCGGCCAGACCTGC
>JBFYTD010000031.1:0-10299 GCA_041300885.1 Anaerolineae bacterium
CCGCCTGCTGGAGTGGAGCCCCGGCGGCGCGGGCGGCTTCACCTTCCAGCGCAACGAGGACAACCCGCTGGACGTGGACATGGTCATCGTCGACGAGGCGTCGATGCTGGACCTGCTGCTGACCAACCATCTGCTCAAGGCGATCCCGACCGGCGCGCATTTGCTGCTGGTAGGCGACATCGACCAACTGCCGCCGGTGGGCGCGGGCAACGTGCTGCGCGATGTGATCGACTCGGGCGCGGCTGCGGTGGTGCGGTTGGACGTGATCTTCCGCCAGGCCGCGGGCAGCTACATCATCGAGAACGCGCATCGCATCAACCAGGGCCAGATGCCAGAGTGGCGGCCGGAGCAGTCGCAGGACTTCTTCCTCTTCCAGACCGACGACCCTGAGCGGGCTGCCGAGCTGGTGGTGGAGGTCGTGCAAGAGCGCATCCCGCGCAAGTTTGGCATCCCCGCGCACGACGTGCAGGTGCTCAGCCCCATGCACCGCGGGGCCGTGGGCGTGGGCGCGCTCAACGAGCGCTTGCAGGCCGCGCTTAACCCGCCGGCAAGCACGAAACCGGAAAAACGCATCGGCGGCCGCGTTTTTCGCATAAGCGACCGGGTGATGCAGATGCGCAACAACTACGACAAGGACGTCTTCAACGGCGACCTGGGCCAGATTGTCGCGCTGGACCCGGTGGAGCAGACCCTGGCCGTGCGCATCGACGACCGCACCGTGCCCTACGACTTCCTGGATCTGGACGAGTTGGTGCATGCCTACGCGGTGTCGGTGCACAAGAGCCAAGGCAGCGAGTTCCCGGCCGTAGTCGTGCCCATCACCACCCAGCACTACATGATGCTGCAGCGCAATCTGCTCTACACCGCGGTGACGCGGGCCCGTAAGCTGGTGGTGCTGGTCGGCTCCCCCCGCGCCGTGGCCATCGCCGTCAACAACAACCGCACCGCCGACCGCTATAGCGCGCTGGCCGAGCGGCTGCGTTGAGCTTGCGGCCGCGTCATGCTGAACGGGTCAAGCAGCCACAGTCGTTAGCGAACGCGCCGTTGCCCATCGTCCAACAAACAAAAGCCGCACCCAGCGCTAGTGAAGCATCCCCCGTAGCACGAAACGCTGAGATTCTTCACTGGCACTGGGCGCTCTCAAGCGATCTTCATGTTCGAGTACGTTGTGTCCGTTCTGCACTTCGGGCGTTCGACCCGTTCAGAATGACACCCATTCACAGGCAGGTTACTGATGTCAAAACGCAAAATCACCCAACTTTTCACCCTTCCCATCGCCGTCGCCGGCGGCTGGATCGGCTATAGCGCGCTGGCTGTCGACCATCGCCAGCCGCTACCTGACGCGATCTTGGCCGACAAGCTGACTTTTCTCAGTAAGGCTGGCGGCTGGCTCAACGCCTACGTGGACCGCAGCGCGGCCGGCCGGCCTCTGGTGCTGATCCACTCGGTCAACGCGGCCGCCAGCGCCTTCGAGATGGGGCCGCTCTTCCGCCACTACCGCGGCCAGCGGCCCGTCTACGCGCTGGACCTGCCCGGCTACGGCCAGTCCAACCGCTTGCAGCGCGACTTTACGCCGCAGCTCTTTGCGGACGCCATCGGCGAGTTTCTGGAGACCCAGGTGGGCGAGCCGGCCGACGTGGTGGCGCTGTCGCTGGGCTGCGAGCTCGTCGCCCGGGCAGCGCTGGCGCGGCCAGAGCTGTTCCACTCGCTGGTCTTCATCTCGCCCAGCGGATTGGGCAGCGCCAGCTCCGGCCGCGCCTCGCAGCAGACCGAGTCCAGGGGCATCGCTGATGGCTTGCACCAGGCGTTGGCCTTCCCGCTCTGGGGCCGCGCGTTGTTCGACCTGATCGCCACGCGGCGCAGCATCCAGTTCTTCCTGGAGAAGAGCTTTGAGGGGCCGGTAACGCCCGGCTTCGTGGACTATGGCTATGCGACAGCGCACCAGCCGGGAGCAGAGCACGTGCCGCTGCGCTTCATCGCCGGCATGCTCTTCACCACGGACGCGGCCATGACGCTGTACGAGAAGCTGGCCGTGCCCACGCTGACGCTGTACGACCAGGACTACTTCGTAGGCTTCGACGCCCTGCCGCAGGTGATGCAGCGCAACCCGCAGGTACAGGCCGTGCGCATTGTCCCCACACGCGGCCTGCCCCACTTCGAGAAGCTGGCTGAGACCGCGGCCGCTATGGACGCCTTCTGGCAGGGCTGGGCAACCTGACAATCAAGGCCAGCCGTCTGTTCGATCCGTTCCCGAAATCCGTGCCCCAAACTTGACAGAATCCACAGGCGGTGTTACCATAGGCCTCGTAGGATGAAGTAAGTTCCTGTTTGGTCGATTACAGCCACCAGGTTTTACCCCTTGGTGGCTGTTTTTTGTTGCCAACGCAGGACTGCCTCCTCCACGAATCACCCAGTAAGGCGGCGGCTGAACGCTGCCGCAAAAGAAGTAAGGAGAACTAGAACGTGTCTACTCGTGAACAAGGAACCGTCAAGTGGTTCAACGCATCCAAGGGCTATGGTTTCATCGCCCGCTCCAACGGCGAGGACGTCTTCGTCCACCAGTCTGAGATTCAGTCCGAAGGCTATCGCACGCTGAACGAAGGCCAACAGGTTGAGTTCGACGTCGAGCAGGGCCGCAAGGGTCTGCAGGCCAGCCGGGTCATGCCCGTCTAACCTCGGCGAGCCGTTAAACAAGCTCACCATCCACAGCGCAGGGATCACCGATCCCGGCGCTGTTTTTGTTGTCCGATCTGAGAGCGGTCACAGCCGGTTGCCCGGCTTGCGCTCCCGCCAAACGGCGCGGCCGGCGTCGATGCTGGCCCGCAGGCGGCCGCGCGCCGTGGGCGCGTCGGCCGGGCCCATGGCGCCCAGGTAGATGCGCCGTGCTGCGCGCCGCCAGGTGGAACGAGCTGAGGCGAGCTGGTAGCCGGCCTCGCGCTGGGCGTCCTTCCACCAAGGAATCGGCTCCCGCACGACCGGCGCACACCAGCGCACCGCCGTAGCGCCCCATGTCAGACCGGCGCCGAAGCCAGCCAGAACCAGATTTTGACCCGGCCGCACCCGCCCCGCCTCGATCGCCTCGCACAGGGCGATGGGGATCGAGGCAGCCGAGGTGTTGCCGTACTTCTCCAGGTTGACGAAGACCTTCTGCTCGGGGATCTTCAACTGTTTGATCACCGACGACTGAATGATGCGGGTGTTGGCCTGATGGGGGATCACCAGGTCTACATCGGCCAGGGTCAGGCCGGCTTTGGCTACCGCCTCGCGCGTGCCGTCGGCCATGGCCTGAACGGCAAAGCGAAAGACCGCTTTGCCGTCCATCTTGAGCATGTGCATACGGTTGGCCACCGTCTCCATCGTGGGAGGATGGGCGCTGCCGCCGGCCGGCACCATCAGCAGCTCGCCGCCGGAGCCGTCGGAGCCCAGCACACAGCTCAGAATGCCGCCTGGCTCGTGGCTGGCAGCCACCAACACCGCGCCCGCTCCGTCGCCAAACAGAATGCACGTGTTGCGGTCGCTCCAGTCCAGGAAGCGGGTCAGCGTCTCTGAACCGACTACCAGCACGTAGTCCGCGTCGCCAGCCAGCACCAGCCCGCGTGCCATGGACAACGCGTAGACAAAACCGGAGCAGGCTGCGTTAAGGTCGAACGCACCGGCTTTGGGCGCACCCAGTGCATCCTGTACCAGACAGGCAGTGGCGGGGCAGAGATACTCGGGCGACGTCGTAGCGCAGATCACCATGTCCAACGCGCTGGGTGGCACATCGGCCACCTTCAGCGCCTCACGCGCCGCCTGGATTGCCAGCGTCAACGTCGACTCCTTGGGACTGACCGCCATGCGCCGTTCGCGAATGCCAGTGCGGCTGCGAATCCATTCGTCCGAGGTCTCGACCATGCGCGCCAGATCTTCGTTGGTGACCACCCGCTCCGGCACGGCCATGCCCCAGCCCACGATCTGGGCATAGCGCGGCCGCGCGCTGGCCCGCGATGATCCAGCGCCGTTGGCGTGCGGCGGCGTAAGTTTGACGTTGCTCATAGCGAATCCTCACGAATTCACGCGGCACCTGCTCAGCCGGCGATCCCAGCTCGTCGATCGAGTAGTCTGTGTATCGAGATCACTAGGCCCGCGCGATCACATCTTCGCCATCACCAGCGTGGCATTATGGCCGCCGAAGCCAAAAGAGTTGGAGAGCACGACACGAACGTCGGCCCGCCGCGCCCTGTTGGGCACACAGTCCAGGTCGCACGCAGGGTCGGGAGTCTGGTAGTTGATGGTAGGAGGAATCACGCCCTCTTGCATTGTCTTCAGGCAGACGATAGCCTCGACTGCGCCGGCCGCGCCCAGCAGATGGCCCATCATCGACTTGGTGGAGCTGACCGCCAGCTTGTAGGCGTGGTCGCCGAAGACGCGCTTGATGGCGGCGGTCTCGCCGCTATCGCCCAGCGGCGTGCTGGTGGCATGGGCGTTGATGTAGTCCACGGCCTGTGGCTCGATACGGGCCTCAGCCAACGCCATCTCCATAGCCTCGGACGCGCCTAGGCCGTCGCCGCGCGGCGCGGTGGGGTGATAGGCGTCGGCGGTCAGTCCATAGCCAAGGATCTCGCCGTAGATGCGCGCGCTGCGGGCGCGGGCATGGGCCAGGCTCTCCAACACCAACATGCCGGCCCCTTCGCCCATGACAAAGCCGTCGCGGCCGGCGTCGAAGGGACGGGACGCGCCGGCCGGATCGTCGTTGTGGGCCGAAAGCGCCCCTATGATCTCGAAGCCGGCAATGGCCAGGTCGCAGAACGCGGCCTCGGCGCTGCCAGCCACCATGACGTCGGCTACGCCGCGGCGGATCAACGCAAAGCCCTCGCCAATCGAGGCATTGCCGGTAGCGCAGGCCAGCACCGGCACCAGGTTGGGGCCGCGTGCGCCCAGGCTGATGGCTACCTGGCCTGAGGCCGAATTAACCAGCATGCCGGGTACGGTGAAAGGGTTGATGCGGCGCGGCCCGCGCGCCCGCAAGACATCGTATTGCTCGAACATGGTGCGCACGCCGCCGACGCCGGAGCCAACGATCACGCCCACGCGCCGTGGGTCTTCGGCGTCCATGGTCAGGTTGGCGTCGGCGACGGCCTGCGAGGCCGCGGCCAGGGCGAAATGGGTATAGCGATCCGTGCGGCGCGCGTCCTTGCGTTCCATATAGTTGGTCGGGTCGAAGTCCTTGACCTCGGCGCCGATCTTGGTCTTGATCTGCGATGTGTCCAGGCTGGACACCAGGTCGACGCCGCTGCGGCCGGCGATCAGGCTGGCCCACATGCTGGCAACGTCGTTGCCCACCGGTGAAACAGCGCCCATGCCGGTGACGACGACACGCTGTTGGTCTGTTAGCACGATAAGAACCTCCCAAATAACATGCGCCAGCGGGCGGAAATCGCCAACGCTGGCGCTGAAGATGCATTAAGCATAACACAAACAGGATGCAAAAGATGCGGCGCAAGGGGTTGGTGTTTGAGCCGCACTTGGGGTAAAATCGACTCCGACAGCAACTGGGGATGCTTCGGCGGCCCTCAGCATGACGCGCGCAGCCTGTCGTGTGACCCTGAGGCTCGGCGAAGGGTCTCGACACGCACAGAACTGGGGATGCTTCGGCGGCCCTCAGCATGACGCGCGCAGCCTGTCGTGTCACCCTGAGGCTCGGCGAAGGGTCTCGATACCATACGAAGGGAAATCAGTTATGAAAGCCATCCAAATCTACCACTACGGCGGTCCCGAGGTCCTGACATACGGCGAGGCGCCGCTGCCGGAGCCGGGTCCCGGCCAGGCGCGGGTAAAAATTGCCGCAGCCGGGCTGAACTACATCGACACCTACCACCGCGCCGGCCTATACCCGAACGCGCTGCCCTTCATCCCCGGCATGGAGGCGGCCGGCGTGGTGGACGCCATCGGGCCGGACGTGGCTGTGGTCAAGCCGGGCGACCGTGTGGCCTACTGCATGGCGCTGGGCGCGAACGCCGAGTACGCCGTCGTACCGGCCGACAAGCTGGTGCCGCTGCCGGCCAACCTGACCTTCGGCAACGCCGCGGCTGTGCTGCTGCAGGGCATGACTGCCCACTACCTGGCCCACAGCACCTACCCGCTGCGGCCGGGCGATGTGGCGTTGGTGCATGCCGCGGCCGGCGCCACCGGATCCCTGCTGGTGCAGATAGCCAAGCGGGCCGGCGCCACCGTCATCGCCACCGTGGGCAGCGAGAAGAAGGCCGAGCTGGCGCGCGGCGACGGGGCCGACCATGTGATCGTCTACACCGAGGCCGACTTCGAGGCGGAGGTCAGGGCCATCACGGACGGGCGCGGGGTGGATGTGGTTTACGACTCGGTGGGGCAGTTTACCTTCGACAAGGGCCTGAACTGCCTGCGGCCGCGCGGACTGATGGCGCTCTACGGCCAGGCCAGCGGGCCGGTGTCGCCCATCGACCCGCAGGTGCTGAATCAGAAGGGTTCGCTTTTCTTGACCCGCCCCACCCTGGGCCACTATACGGCCACGCGCTCCGAGCTGCTCAGCCGGGCCGGCGACGTCTTCCTGTGGGTGGCCGAGGGCTCGCTGCGCGTGCGCATCGACCGCACCATGCCCCTCAGCCAGACCGCCGAGGCCCATCGCCTGCTGCAAAGCCGCCAGACCGCCGGCAAGGTGCTGCTGATTCCGTAACATCCAGAGCTGCACAGAGAGCGCAGAGGAGACGCAGAGAACACGGAGCAAGGCGAGTGTTGACACATCTCCGTGTCCTCTGCGTTCCTCTCACCAGTTTACCAATTTCCTAATCACCCAATCACCCATCCTCATGTCCGACATCCTGGCAGGTCTCAACGAACAACAGATCGCAGCCGTGACGGCGCCCGACGGGCCGGTGCTGGTGCTGGCCGGTCCTGGCTCCGGCAAGACGCGCGTCCTGACCCAGCGCGTGGCTTACCTGGTGCAGCAGCGCGGCGTGGCCCCCTGGCGGCTGATGGCCGTCACGTTCACCAACAAGGCCGCGCGCGAGATGCGCAGCCGCACCGAGCGCATCCTGGGCGAAGGCGTGCTGGACGCGTCTGAGCCGGCCAGCCGCAGCGGGCTGCGGGGCCTGACCATCGGCACCTTCCACGCCATCTGCGCCCAGATCCTGCGCCGCGAGCGAGACCACACTCCCTTCGGCGGCAACTTCGTGATCTTCGACAGCGACGACCAACTGCGCGTGGTCAAGGCCGTGATCAAGGAGTTGAACCTGAACGACAAGCTCTACCGGCCGCAGGCCATGCATGGCCAGATCAGCAAGTGCAAGAACGAGCTGATCGCGCCGGCCGCCTACGAGGCCCGCACCTACTGGGAGGAGGTGGCCGGCCGCATCTACGTGCGCTACCAGGAACTGCTGCGCCAGAACGGCGCGCTGGATTTCGACGATCTGCTGATGGAGACCGCGCTGTTATTGCGCGCCAACGCCGAGGTGCGCGGCCGCTACCAGGAGCGTTACCTGCACCTGCTGGTGGACGAGTTCCAGGACACCAACGTGGCGCAGTACGAGCTGATCAAGCTGCTGTTGGGGCCGCACAGGAATTTGTTCTGCGTGGCAGACGAGGACCAGTGCGTGCCAGGGGATACACTGGTGTCCACGGCTGCCGGTCCGCGGCCCATTGCGGAATTGACACAGCAGACCCCGCTGCTGATCGCCGCTGGCCGCAGCGCCATTATAGAGACGACGACGTGGGAGCGGCGCTCGCGATCCTACGAGGGACAGGTCGTCACTATCACCACCCGTCGCGGGTTTTCGCTGACCGCAACCCCCAACCACATGCTTTTTGCCCGCATGGGCGAGCGGGACGACGCCTTTCTGGTCTATTTGATGCACAAGCGTGGCGTGGGCTATCGCATCGGGCTGGTGCAGAGCGCCCGCTATGACGGCGTCTACCGCCAGCCAGTGACAGGCCTGGCCGTGCGCGGCAACCAAGAGAAGGCTGACAAGATGTGGGTGCTCAGGGTGTGCGCCAGCCGGGCCGAGGCCACCTTCTGGGAGCAGTATTTTGCCTTTGAGTATGGCATTCCCACCACCGTCTTTTGGGCTGTCGGTCGCAAGATGGCCGTGACGCAGCAGCAGATCAACGATCTCTACGCGCGCATTGACACGGCCAGCCGGGCTGAGCGGCTGATGGCCGACCTGCTGATCTCACCTGAGCATCCCCACCACCGGCCCAAGGGCATTGCTGGCGACCGCCAGCCGGAGCGCATCGCCGTGCAGGTGCGCATGTTCGGCGATGGCCGCCGCACCGAGACCAGCCCCTGGCACGCGCACCGCATCTACGTCAACACCAGCGATCCTGCTTTACGGGTACGCATGGAGGCGCGCGGCTACCACCCGCAGCCGGCCCGGCGCGGCACGTGGAAGCTGGGCTGGAGCAACCTGGACTACGGCGCAACCCTGCGGCTGGCTGAGGAGATCAGCCGCGCGGGCCATGGGCTGGACGTGGCCCTTTCAGCCTTTTTGACCGACACCCAAACGCCAGGCGGCGTGACGCGCAAGTACGATCTGCATCCTGCCAGCCACATCCATCCGGGCATGGTTGTGCCGGTGGCGGTCGAGGGCCGCATCGAGGACGACGATGTCTTGGATGTGAGTTGGGCCGCTTATGAAGGCCCGGTGTACGACCTGGACGTGAACAAAGTCCATACCTACATCGCCAACGGCATCGTCGTCCACAACTCGATCTACGGCTGGCGGGGCGCGGACCCGCGCAACATCAAACGCCTGCGCGACGACTTCCCCGACATGCGCCAGGTGCTGCTGGAGCGCAACTACCGCTCGACGCAGATCATCCTGGACGCGGCCAACGAGGTGATCAAGCACAACTGGGGCCGCACGCCCAAGACGCTGTTCACCGACCGCGCCGGCGGGCCGTTGGTGACGGTCTATCAGGCCTACGACGAAGTGGACGAGGCCAACTTCGTGGTGGACGAGATCGCCCGCCTGGGCGCGCAGGGGCCGCAGCCCAGTGACTGCGTGATCCTCTACCGCACCAACGCCCAGTCGCGCGCGCTGGAGGACGCCTTCGTGCGCCGCAATCTGCCCTACCGGCTGGTGGGCGCGACCCGCTTCTACGAGCGCAAGGAGATCAAGGACGCCATCGCCTACCTGCGCCTGGTGCATAACCCCAACGACAGCCTGAGCCTGGCCCGCATCATCAACGAGCCGCCGCGGCGCATCGGCAAGGCCAGCGAGACCGCGCTGGTGCAGTGGGCGGCGCAGATGGGGCTGTCGCAGACCGAGGCGCTGCGCGTGCTGGCCGGCGAACGAGGTGAGCTGGCGCGCAAGTGCCTCGCGCCGCACCTGATGGACGAGGCCCCCTTCGGCCGGGCGGCCAAGGCCGCGTTGCTGGGCTTTTGGCAGTTGTTGGCCGGCTGGATCGCGGCCAAGCATGACCTCACCGTCGGCCAGTTGCTCGATCGCCTGTTGGAGGAGTCGGGCTATAGCCGCTACCTGAGGGACGGCACCGAGGAGGGCGAGGGGCGCTGGGAGAACCTGCAAGAGCTGCGCACCGTGACCGCCAGCTACGCCGACCTGCCGGCCGGCGAGGGGCTGGCCGCGTTCCTGGAGGAGGTCGCGCTGGTCAGCGACAGCGACGAGTTGCCCGAGGAGCAGTCCGCGCCGACGCTGATGACGCTGCACACGGCCAAGGGGCTGGAATTCCCCGTGGTCTTTATCGTCGGCATGGAGGAGGGCGTCTTTCCGCACAGCAGCAGCAAGGACGACCCCGACCGTATGGCCGAGGAGCGCCGGCTGGCCTACGTGGGCATCACGCGCGCCAAGCAGCGCCTCTACCTGGTGCATGCCTTCCGCCGTACCCTCTACGGATCGACCGAGACCTACCCGCCCAGCCAGTATCTGGACAACATCCCCAAGCACCTGATCAACGGCCAAGGCATGCGGACGCGCAAGGATCAGGCCCGCTCGACCGTGCGTCAGCAAGCCGACGCCCGCGCCACCGTCTGGAGCCCGTCGAATCGGGAGCATCCCCAGCCGGCCGGCCCTACGCCCGTGGAACCCGTTGCAGCGCGCCCGGCCCAGTTCAAAGCCGGCCAGCGGGTCAGCCACGGCATCTTTGGCGAGGGCGTGGTGATCAAGACCGAGCTGGCGGACGACGACGAGTACGTCAGCGTGGCCTTCCCCGGCAAGGGCATCAAGAAACTGATGGCCAGCATGGCGAAGCTGCAAGTTGTGCGGTCGTGAGATCGTGCGGTCGTGAGATCGTGCGGTCGTGAGATCGTGCGGTCGTGAGATCGTGCGGTCG
>JBFYTD010000343.1:0-3726 GCA_041300885.1 Anaerolineae bacterium
GTGCCCAGCCGGGTGGTGCGGGCATGGATGCGCGCCCACAGCCAGGCCATATTGACCACGTCCAGGTTGGCCTCGCCGAACTTGCCCACCAGCAGCGGCCGCCAGATGGCGTTGTAGATGCGCTCGCCGGTCCATTTGCGCATCCACGCGTCGGCCGTCACCCGCTCCAGCGGCTGCCAGCGCGGCGTCAGCTTGAGAAACACCCCCGTCGCGCCGAAGCGCACCAGGTCGATGGGGCCAAACTTGCTCAGCGTGAACTTGAAAGCCTCAACGTAGGAGTCCAGCGGGTAGAACTTGCCCTGGTAATAAACCACCGTATAGGGGCGCGGAAAGACGACCTGGTCGCGCCAGCCCAACCGCTCGATCAGCCCCAGCATGTGGCTGTCGCTGGCGAACCAGTGGTGATAGAACTTCTCCAGGCTCCAGTTCCAATGGGGGGCCTTGAAGCCGGCCGCCAGCCCGCCTACCTGCGGCGCGGCCTCGTAGATGGTCACCTGGCGGCCTGCCTCGCTCAGGTCATAAGCCGCGGCCAGGCCGGCAATCCCTGCGCCGATGATGGCAACGTGTCGGTTTACACTCATTTTGCGGACGCCGGGCGGCTGGCCTCGACGGCGGTCTTCTTCTCTTGCTTTTTGATGTAGGCTGCCACCAACTTGTGCGACTGCTTGTACAGCCGCAGCAGCTCGGCGTCGGTGCCTTTGTACTGGGCAACGGTCTGTTTGGCGCAGGCCGCGCAGCCGCGCATGAACTTGTAGCTGCCGGCGTAGCAGTTCATGCAGCCGTCCAGCTCGATCATCATCAGGCAGAAGGCCAGCACGTCGGGGTGCGTCTCGGGCAGCTTGGACACCTGGCTGACCAATTCAGCCCACTCTGGCCCGCGCAGATCCTTCAGATAAGGGATCTGCTTCGGTGGAAACAGGATCTCAGCCTTGGGGTACATGCTTATCATACACAACTCACATCTTCACGAAGCTTGGACCGGTCTCTTGACCGTGCCCGCATTGGTGCGACATTTACGCTGCTCGGGCCGGTCTCCTGACCGTGCCCGCACGGGTGCGACATTTACGCTGCTGGGCCGGTCTTCTGACCGTGCCTGTATGGGTGCAGTAGGCACGCTGCTCGGTCAGGAGACCGGCCACAGCACACTTCTGAATTGTAACACACCACGCGTTTCTGTGCAGCCAGCTTGCTTCCAGTCTGACTGTGTCGCGTTGCCATACGGGGACACCTGCACTTGCAGTGCGCGGTGCAAGTGTGCTTCGGCGGCCCTCAACGTGAAAGTGGGCAGCGCCGTTACAGCGCGACCGGCTGCTCGACCCCGACCACGATGCACTTGGCTCCGGTCGCCTCCACTGCAACCGCAAAGGCAGCCGCGTCCTGCGCAATGGGCGGCCAGGTATCGTAGTGCAGCGGGATCACCAGCTTAGGCTTGACAAACTTGACACAGCGCAGCGCATCCTCCGGCCCCATGGTGTAGTTGTCGCCAATGGGCAGGATCAGCACGTCGATCCCTTCCTCGCCGTAGAGCTGCATCTCCAGGAACAGCGCCGTGTCGCCGGTGTAATAGATGCGCTGGCCGCCGATATCGACGATGAAGCCGCTGGCCACGCCGCCGTAGCTGCCGTCGGGCAGGATCGAGCCGTGGTGGGCAATGGTCTGCTTGACGCGGCCAAAGGAAAAGCGGTACGATCCGCCCGGCTGCATGCCGTGGACGCTGGCCACGCCCTGTGTGCCGATCCAATGGGCGACCTCCAGGGTGCCGATCACCGTGGCGCCGGTGCGCTTGGCAATGCTGGCCGCGTCCGGCAGATGGTCGAAGTGGCCGTGGGAGAGCAGGATGTAGTCGGCCGCCAGGTCGTCGGCTGTCACCTTGGCCAGCGGGTTGTCGGTGAGGAAGGGGTCGAACAACAGGGTGGCGCCGTCACCGGTCAGGGTGAAGCAGGCGTGGCCGTGAAAAGTGTAGGTCAGTCCCATTGCGATACCTCCTGGGCGGTCTCAAATTTGGATGACTAGACGGTGGCGTAAGTGCGTCCATAGTTACCGCTCTAGCCGGTTCACGGAACCGGCTAGAGCGAAATACACTGGGACAACCTACGCCTGACTGTACTAGCCGCACGTTGGTTGAGTAGGCGTCTGCGCCGTACACCTACACTGCGCTCAGCCGCAAGTGTCGAAACCAGCGCCCGGCCAGTCCACCCAACGAATAAAACGAGGAGTCTGGCTGCCTGATCGCGGCGCTGGCCAGACTCCTCGACAGGCCGCCAGGGTTGGCGCTAGTGGAGTTCTTTGGCGTCGGCGCCCTTGCGCGCTTTGTAGCGCGCATAAGCCTTCTCGCGGCGCTCGGCGATCTCCTCGACCGTGTAGCCGCCAGAGGTCTTGGCTGCGTTGGGCAAGCGGTGGAAAGGACTGGCGCCGGCTGCGGCCGCGGCCATCGGGGGCGGGGCAATTGCCTCGACAACCTCAGCCACGGCTTCGACTACAGGCGCTGGGGCTTCGACCATGGGCGCTGCCACGGCTTCGACCACCGGTTCAACCGCAACGACCGTCTCGACCACGGGTTCAACGGCTGCGACCTCTGCCGTGGCGGCCACAGGAGACGCTGCGGCGGGAGGAGCAGCCACGGCTTCGCCCGCGCCGTGCAGCACCTTGGCATCTGGCCCCTTGCGCGCCTTGTAGCGGTCGTAGGCCACGACTCGGCGCTGCGTGATCTGCTCAACCGTGTAGCCGCCTGAGGTTTTGGCCGGGTTGGGCAGACGGGCGAATACACTGCCGGCAGCGGCTGCTGTCACCGCTGGCTTGGCCGGTGCTGGGGCCGGCGCCGCCGCCGCTGCGGCAACGGCCGGTGGAGCTGCTGGCGTGGGCGCCGGAGCTTGGGCCGCCACGGCGGCCGCCGCAGCGACGACGGCTGGCTTAGCTTCTGGCGCCGGCGCAGGTTTGGCCTCAGCCGCTGGCGCCGCCTTGGCCGCAGGCTTGGCCTTGGCCGCCTGCTTAGCTGCCTTCTTGGCTTCCTCTTCGGCGCGCCGCTGCTCTTCTTCCTCGTACTGGGTCGGCCAGATCGACGCGTAGTACTCCACTGGCACCGTCAGCTCGGTCATGTTGTAGACCAGGCTGGGGTAGCGGTCGTACACGGCCAGCTCGTAGTCGTGGTTCATCTTGATGGCGTCGAAGGGACAGAACTCGGCGCAGAAGCCGCAGCTCATGCAGATCGACGCATCGATATAAAACTCGCCAGGGCGAGGAATGGGCTTGCCGCTCTCGTCGCTGTCGCGCACGATCCAGATGCACTGGGGCGGGCACACTTTGGCGCAGATGCCGCACGCGGTGCAGCGATCCTCCTGCTTGGGTGTGTCGTAGATCAGCATCGGGATGTAGCGGAAGCGTTCCGGCAGCTCCCGCTTTTCCTCGGGATACTGAATGGTGAAGATGCCCTTTTCGTCAGGCATCTGCCGCATGGCATCCTTCCCGTACGCGTAGCGGCTGGGGATGTGCTTGACGTCGTCGATGTACGTGTCAGCCATACGCTTGAAGGTGACACCCAGGCCTTTGAGCAGTCCAGTTCCAAACATGGAGCCTCCGTAACCAGTAACACGTAATGCGTAACCCGTAACCCGTAATCGGAGAGCCTGCCACGACAGCGAATTCTATCGCCCAAGCACACGTTACGTGTTACGCATTACGTGTTACGGCATGCTAACGATCCACTTCACCCAGCACGATGTCGATGGC
>JBFYTD010000344.1:0-3724 GCA_041300885.1 Anaerolineae bacterium
CCAACGCGCGGCGGCTCAACACCAGGGCCATCTCGCGGCGGTATTCACTGCTTCCCTGCCAATCAGACAGAAGGGGGACGCCATAGAGCGCCGCGTCTAGCGCTCCCGCCAGTTCGGCTTTAGATGCCAGGCGCAGCAGCAGCGGGCTGGCAAGGACGCCGCCCACAGCCAGCCGCGTGTTGTCGCCGTCAACCAGCGCGGCCGCAGCCACAATAGGCTGATCCGCAGGGGTGCGGGCCACCCGCGCCAGGCCGCCCTTGGCGGTCTCAGCCGGCCAGGCGAGCTTGATCTCCACCACCAGACCGCCGCCGAGCTGGCCGGGCAGGTCGGCCAGCAGCTCGTGGAGGGGCACGGCACGCGGCTGGCCGGTAGTGACCACGGCGTCGGCGGCCAGGGCCAGCAGCGCCAGCAGCAGCTCCGACTGGGAGGAGGCGACCAGCAGCGAGCCGGCCACAGTGGCTGCGTTGCGCTGGTTGATAGGGGCCTCGCGCTGGGCAGCCTGGGCCAGGATGCCGCCGGCCAGGCGCCGGCAGTCCGCGCTGTCAGCGATCTGCTCCAGGGTTGTGGTGGCGCCCAGGCGCAGAGAGCCGTCGCCCGGCCGGCCTTCCAGTTCGATGAAGCTCAGCCCCAGGCCGGCCAGATCGACCACCGCGTCCACCGCCTCCTCCAGCGGGTCAGGCACGTCTATGTCGCGGCGCAGGCGGGGCGTCAGCCAGGTTCCACCAGCCAGCGGCACGGTGCGCAGGCCCGGCCGGCGCAGCAGCCTCAAGGCTTCGTCCAGGGTTTTGGGGCGCAGATATTCAAGGGTAGCGGGCATGGGTTCTCTCCGTTGAGGGGTGGGCACGGTCAGGAGCCCGGCCCAAGCGATTGAGATCGTACCTTGCTCGGGCCGGGCTCCCGACCGTGCCCGTTCGGTTCGGCGACCGCGTCTTCCACCACCAGATAGCGGGGGTCGCGGTAGAGCTTGTTGACCTGGCTGGCGAAGACCAGGGAACCGGTCATCACCTGGCGTGTGGGCCCATCGACCACGACCGCGCCCTCGCCCAGCAGCACGACGCGGTCGGCGCTACGGGCCACCAGTTCTACGTCGTGGGTGGCCAGCAGCACAGCGCGGCCCTGGCGGCGCAAGTCCAGCAGAATGGCCGTCAACGCCTCCTTCTGCGCGTAGTCCAGCCCGCGCGTCGGCTCGTCCAGCAGCAGCACCAGCGGCTCGGCCACCAGGATCGCGGCCAGCGCCACGCGTTGGCGTTGCCCGCTGCTCAGGTCGCGCGGGTAGCGCTCGGCCTGCTCGACCAGGCCCAAGCGGGCTAACAGCGCCTGGTCGGCGGCCGGATCGGGCGCCAGCTTGTGGCCCGCGCGGGTGAAAGCCAGCTCCTCCAGCACGGTGTCCTTGAAGAGCAACGCGCCTGGGTTCTGCGGCACGTAACCGACGACGCGCACAATCTCGTCCAGCGGCGCGCTGCGGGTATCGATGCTGCTCTGCGCAGCCGTTGCCAGGCGCACACTGCCGCGCGACGGTTTGCTCAACCCGGCCAGCAGCTTGAGCAGGGTGGACTTGCCAGAGCCGTTGCGCCCCATCAAGGCCACCACCTCGCCAGGGCGCAGGGTCAGGCTGACGTTGCGCAGCGCCTCGTGGCCGTCGTAGCTGAAGGAGACGCCTTCGACGGACACCAACGGAGCGGCGCCGGCCACAGCCGGGCTGGGCAGGCGATCGGCCAGGGTGGCGTTTTCAGCCGCAACGCTGCGCTCCACCGCCAGTGAGCGCAGGTCGCTCGGCAGGAAGCGGCGGGCTTGCTTGACGGTCAACGGCAGCGGCTGCCAGCCCTTTGCCTTGCCCAAAGCCACCAGCGGCGGATTGAGCGCGATGGCGGCCATAACGGCGCGCGGCTCGTCCAGCAGCGGCTGGCCCACGTCGGGCAGGTAGAGTACCCGGTCGACGAACTGGACAACGCGTTCCAGGCGGTGCTCGGCCAGGAGCACCGTCAGGCCCAGGTCTTCGTTCAGCCGGCGGATTGCCACCAGCACCTCCTCGGCCGACTGCGGATCGAGCTGGGAAGTGGGCTCGTCCAGCACCAATACTTCAGGGTTCATGGTCAGCACGGCAGCGATGGCCACGCGCTGCTTTTCGCCGCCGGAGAGGGTGCTGAGCCGGCGGCCGCGCAGGTGGGCGATGGTGAGCTGGTCCAGCACCTCCTCGACGCGCTTGCGCATCAAAGCCGGCGGCAGGGCCTGGCTTTCCATGCCGAAGACCAGCTCATCCTCCACCTGGTCGGCCACGAACTGGGTCTCGGGGTCTTGAAAGACCATGCCGACGGTGTGGGCCATGCTCTGGGGGCCGAGAGTCACAGGATCGCGGCCGGCCACCCGTACCTGCCCGCTGAGCTTGCCGCCGTAGAAGTGGGGCGTCAGGCCGTTGAGGCAGCGCAAAAAGGTGGATTTGCCCGCGCCCGACGATCCGACTACCAGCACCAGCTCGCCTTCTTCGATGTGCAGTGACAGGTTGTTCAGCGCTGGGGCCAGCGGCCGGCTGCCAGCCGGCTGGGGGTAGCGATAGGTAACGTGCTCGAAAGTGATCATGGTCGCGTGGCTAATGGGTCAGCAAGGAATCGGCAGAGGCAGTATAACACCGCAGCCAGACAGCGTCAAAGCTATGCCGTCAAACGGCGCGGTTTGAAGGAATTGTGCATGGGACTTGGTGAAAATGAAAACTAACAGTGACAAGTGGTGTTATAGAATAGCGCTGCAAGGTCGTTTTGACTATAATTGCGCCGTAGTGAGCAAGGAATGCTCAACAGTTTTGAAGATCTATGAGGAGTATCTGCAAGAACATGGCTAAGTCTAACAAAAAAGTTCGTGTCGCGTTGGTTGGCGTGGGCAACTGCGCCGCGGCGCTGGTACAGGGCGTCCACTACTACAAAAACGCCGCCGATGACGCCGAGATCCCCGGCCTGATGCACGCCACGCTGGGCGGCTACCACGTGCGCGACATCGAGTTCACGGCCGCGTTCGACGTGACCGCGGACAAGGTGGGCAAGGATTTGAGCGAGGCGATCTGGGCCCATCCCAACAACACCATCAAGTTCGCCGACGTGCCCTACATGAACGTCCCCGTCAGCCGCGGCATGACCCACGACGGCCTGGGCAAGTACGTCAGCACCGTGGTCACCAAGGCTGAAGGCCCCACCGACGATGTGATCGGTATCCTCAAGGAGACCAAGACCGACGTGATCGTCAACTTCATGCCGGTCGGCTCGGAGATGGCCACCAAGTGGTACGTCGAGCAGGCCATCGAGGCCGGCTGCGGCTTCGTCAACGGCATCCCCGTCTTCAT
This sequence comes from Anaerolineae bacterium, assembly GCA_041300885.1. Lineage (GTDB taxonomy): Bacteria > Chloroflexota > Anaerolineae > JAAEKA01 > JAAEKA01 > JAAEKA01. The sequence continues at coordinate 3,332 of JBFYTD010000344.1, forward strand.
CGCCAGCTCGCCCTACTGGGCCAAGCGCTTCCGCGATGCCAAGCTGCCCGTGATCGGCGACGACGTCAAGAGCCAGGTCGGCGCGACCATCACGCACCGCGTGCTGACCAACCTGTTCAAGGACCGCAGCGTCCACCTGGATCGCACCTACCAGCTCAACTTCGGCGGCAACATGGACTTCTACAACATGCTGGAGCGCGAGCGGCTGGAGAGCAAGAAGATCTCCAAGACCAACGCCGTCACCAGCCAGTTGCCCTACGACCTGGGCCCCGGCAACGTCCACGTTGGCCCCAGCGACTACATCCCGTGGCTGACCGACCGCAAGTGGTGCCACATCCGCATGGAGGGCCGCGCCTTCGGCGACGTGCCCTTGCAGATGGAGGTCAAGCTGGA
>JBFYTD010000345.1:0-3724 GCA_041300885.1 Anaerolineae bacterium
CGGCCCTGAAGCGGGCCGACATCGGCGTGGCCATGGGCATAACCGGCACCGACGTGGCCAAGGGCGCTGCCGACATGGTGCTGCTGGACGACAACTTCGCCACCATCGTGGCCGCGGTCGAAGAGGGCCGTGTCATCTTCGACAACATCCGCCGCTTCATCAAGTACCTGTTGACCTGCAACGCCAGCGAGATCGCCGTCATGTTGATCGGCCCGCTGCTGGGCATGCCGCTGCCGCTGCTGCCCTTGCAGATCCTGTGGATGAACCTGGTGACCGACGGCCTGCCGGCGCTGGCGCTGGGTGTAGAGGCGCCGGAGAGCAACGTGATGAAGCGCCCGCCCTACAGCGCCACCGAGAGCGTCTTCGGCCGCGGCATGGTGGCCTTTATCATCGGCATCGGCATCGTCATGAGCATCCTCTCCATCGGCGCGGGCCTGGGATTCTGGCGGGCCGGCCAGGCGCAGTGGCAGACGGTGCTCTTCACCACCCTGGTCTTCTCGCAGCTCGCAGTGGCCATTGGCGCTCGCTCTGAGATCAACTCGGTGTTCAAGGTCGGGCTGCTCAGCAATCGTTCCATGGTGCTGGCGGTGGCGTTGACGGTGGCCCTGCAGTTAGTGGTGATCTACCTCCCCTTTGCCCAGTCGATCTTCGGCACCACCGCTTTGACCGCGAGCGAACTGGCTCTGACGGCGGGGCTGGCCCTGCTGACGCTGCTGGCGGTCGAGCTGTGGAAGCTGGTCGTGCGGCGCAGGGCCGCGTGATTTCCGCTGCGCGGCAGATAGGCTGAACATTTATCCTGGTCAGCGCGTATCAACCAGGGCGGCGCTGCGCAGATGGCAGCTTTTGCCGGATTGACTGCTTGGCGGTATACTGCGGGTTGGTCCCACTGCCAGCCATAGCTCGCTTGCGCTCAAGGCGGGACCCGTCGCTGAGCCAATGTGCAAGCAGTCACATGACGAAGGAGAAAACACCATGACGAGAATCCTACATCGCAATCTCATTGTTATCGCCGTGCTGGTGCTGTTTGCACTGGTTGTGGCTGCCTGCGGCGGCTCCCAGCAGCAGCCCACGGCGGCGCCTGAACCAACCCCTGAACCTACCACAGCGCCAGGGTTGGGGGATGTCTGGGCCGAGGTCCAACAGAGCGGCAAGATCGTGGTCGGCGTATCGGCCGACTATCCACCCTTTGCCTTCTATAACGAGAAGTTCCAGCTGGATGGCTTCGACATCGCTTTGATGAACGCTATCGGCGAGCGCTTGGGAGTCGAGGTGGAGTTCAACGACTTTGCCTTCGATGGCCTGGGCCAAGCCCTAGTGCTGGGCCAGATCGATACGGCCATCGCGGCCATCACGATCACGCCCGAACGCCAGGAATTGGTCGATTTTTCTGATGTCTACTACGTCGGCGCCGACGCCCTGCTGGTGGCCGAGAACAGCCCGCTGACCCAGCTAACCAAGGACGATGACCTGACAGACTTGCGCCTGGCGGTGCAATCCGGCTCAGTCTATGAGAGCTTTGCCGACCAGGAGTTGGTTGAGACTGGCCTGATGCCCGTGGAAAACCTGCACGTCTACACCGACATCGAGCAGGCCGTCAACGACCTGCGCCGTGGCCGCGTCGATGCCGTGCTGCTGGATCGGCAGCCAGCACTGGCCTTCGTGGCTCAGGGCGGCTTGCGCAACATCGGCGAGGGGTTACACCCCCAGAACTTCGCCATCGCAATAGCCTTGGGCCAGGATCCCCTGCGCCGTGTGATCAACCAGGCGCTGAGCCAGCTACAGAACGACGGGGTAGTCGATGATCTGATCAAGCAGTACCTCGACATCGAGGCTGAGGACATCGTGCCGGTGCCCACGCCAGAGCCGGAGCAGCCGACTCCCACCCCTGTGCCCAACCAGCCGACTCCCACCCCGCGGCCGCAGCCGGCCTGCATCGACGGCATGGCCTGGGTGGCCGACTTGACCTTCGACGACCGCAACATGACCGCGCCGCCCGTGGTGCCGCCCGGCCAGCCCTTCGTCAAGTCCTGGCGGGTGCGCAACAGCGGCACCTGCACCTGGAACAGCAACTACCGCCTGGCTTTCGACCGCGGCAACGTGGCGGCGGCCCAGATGGGCGGCCAGCCGGTGGCCGTGCAGGGCACGGTGGCGCCGGGCGCGACCTACGATTTCAGCGTCAACCTGGTGGCTCCCACCGTGCCTGGCGTCTACCAGGGCTTCTGGCAGATGCGCAACCCCAGCAACGTGGCCTTTGGCGAGACCATCTGGGTGGGCATCCGCGTGCCGGCCCCGACCCAGCCGACCCCGGCGCCGACGCAAACGCCTGTGCCCGGCATCAGCTTCACCACCACCAGCAACAACATCACGCAGGGCCAGTGCGTCACCAACAGTTGGAGCACCAACAACGTACAGGCGGTCTTCTACTTCCAGCAGGGCCAGAACTGGCAGAACAACGGCGTGGCAGGCGTGGGCAGCCGCCAGGAGTGCCCGCAGCAAACCACGACCTACTTCCTACGGGTGCAGATGCGCGACGGCACGGTACAGACCCGCGAGCAGACCGTGGCGGTGGCGCCGGTGGTTGGCGCGCCGGTCATCTCTCAGTTCAGCGCTAGCCCCTTGCAGATCAACGTCGGCCAGTGTACGACCCTGCAGTGGAACGTCGAGGGCAATACCACCCGCGTGGTGCTGGCGCGCAACAACGCGCCGCTGTGGGATGGCGCGCCGGTGCGCGGCAGCTTCCAGGATTGCCCGCCCGGCTCCGGCCAGATGACCTACACCCTGCAGGCCACCGGCCCCGGCGGCAACAGTCAGGCCGTGCAGACGGTCAGCGTGCAGGCGCAGCAACCGACGGCGACGCCGGTGCCGCCCACAGCTGTTCCGCCTACCCCCACGCCCGTTCCGCCTACCGCCACGCCTGTGCCGCCCACGCCCGTCCCGCAGCCGGTGATCACCAACTTCTCGGTTCAGCCGGGCCAGATCAACGTGGGTGAGTTCGTCAACGTGTCGTGGAGCACAGGCGGCGGCACGGCCTTCACCCGGCTCTTCCGGGACGGCACGAATATCCAGGACAACGCCCCGGTCAGCGGCAACATCCAGGATTGTCTTGGCAACGCCGGCACGGTCACCTATCAACTCCAGGCCTTCAACGTCGCTGGCACAATGGTGTCGAAGGATGCGCGGGTTAATGTCGTCCAGCCGCAGCCGACCAATACACCGGCGCCAGAAACGCCGCCGCTGGTTGGTGCATGGAATTTGGTTCAACTCAACGGTCAGCCTTTGGCGCCCGGCACGATCATCTCAGCCAACTTCAACAACGGCCAGGTCAGCGGCAGCGGCGGCTGCAATACCTTCAATGCTACCTACACCACCAACGGCAACAACGTCACGATCAGCTACCCGGTGGGTACCCAGATCGCTTGTCCGCCAGAGGTGATGAATCAGGAGACTGCCTTCTTCCAGGCGTTGAGCAGCGTGGCCACCTATCAGATCAGCGGCCCTAACCTCACGTTCAACAACGGCGGTGGGGCGACTGTCCTGGTCTTCAGCGGCGCTCGCTAGAGTTCCAAGAACGTAACTGCTCAGCCCGGTGAATAGAACACCTGCACTTGCATCGCAGGTGCAAGTGTTCACCGTCTGAAGCTGAGAAGGCCCCTCAGGGCCTGGGATGTACCCGTTCCCCAGTGCCTGAGGGCACTTCTCAGTTTCAGCCAGGGGATTTCCAATC